>JAZDJM010000022.1:0-4920 GCA_043804305.1 Bacteroidota bacterium | reverse complement strand
GTCTATACAGTAAACAATTTTAGATAGTCTCGCTTCTCTTTTTATTAATTCCTTATATCACTAGGTTTTAACATCAAATATTGTGTTAATTTTGCATTTTTATTGCAAAGCAAATTATGGGTACAATGAATGAAAATAGTTCGGAAGAAATCAAGACGCCATTAAATTTTATTGAACAAATCATTGAAAATGATCTGAAAAACGGCAAGAACGAAAGCCGGGTTCATACCAGATTTCCGCCTGAGCCAAATGGGTATTTGCATATTGGTCACGCAAAATCAATTTGTCTTAATTTCGGCATGGCCGAAAAATATAAGGGCTTATGCAATCTTCGTTTTGATGATACCAACCCAACTAAAGAAGAAGTTGAATATGTTGATTCTATCATTGAAGATGTAAAATGGTTAGGTTTTGATTGGGGCGATCGCCTTTATTTTGCTTCCGATTATTTTGATCAAATGTACGATTTGGCTGTAAAGCTGATTAAAAAGGGGAAGGCTTATGTATGCGATCAAGCGGCAGAAGAAGTTTCGGCGAACCGCGGAACACCATCTGTTCCTGCTCAGCCAAGCCCTTTCCGCAACAGAAGCATTGAAGAAAACCTGGATTTATTTGCAAGAATGAAAGCCGGAGAATTTCCGGATGGAAGCCGAACACTTCGTGCAAAAATAAGTTTGGATTCGCCCAATATGCAAATGCGTGATCCGGCCATGTATCGCATTCGTCAAGCACACCATCATCGTACAGGAAACAAATGGTGTATTTATCCGATGTACGATTGGGCTCACGGCCTCGAAGACAGTATTGAAAAAATTACACATTCATTGTGTACACTCGAATTTGAAAATCATCGCCCGCTTTACAATTGGTATTTAGATGAAGCCGAGGTTTACCGTCCGCAACAAATTGAATTTGCCCGGCTTAACCTCAGCTATACGGTAATGAGCAAGCGAAAATTGCTTGAATTGGTGCAGGAAAAACTGGTAAACGGATGGGACGATCCGCGTATGCCCACTATTTCAGGAATGAGGAGAAGAGGGTATTCACCAGAATCTTTGCGAACTTTTTCGGATAGAATTGGAATAGCAAAGAGAAATAATGTAATCGACGTGGCCATGCTCGAACATAGCGTGCGTGAGGATTTGAATAAAAGAGCACTAAGGATTATGGCGGTTCTCGATCCATTAAAAATTACGATAAGCAATTATCCAAAAGGGCAAACTGAAGATTTAGAAGCAGTTAATAATCCTGAGGATGAAAATGCCGGCACACGGATGATTCCTTTTTCAAGAGAAATTTATATTGAACGTGAGGATTTTATGGAAGATGCACCAAAAAAATTCTTTCGTTTGGCTCCGGGAAATGAAGTCCGTTTGCGTTATGCCTATTTTATTACCTGCAATGAAGTTATAAAGGATGAAACCGGAAATATTATAGAGCTTATTTGCAGTTATGATCCGCTTTCGAAAGGAGGAAAATCGCCCGATGGAAGAAAAGTAAAAGGGACAATACATTGGGTTGATGCAAATTCAAATATTGAAGCGGAAGTCCGTATCTATGACCGGCTATTTACAGTACCCGATCCGGATGGAGATAAAGAAAAGAATTTCAAGGATTTATTAAATCCTGATTCATTAAGCCTTATCAAAAAAGCTGTAATTGAACCGTCGGTAAAAGGTTCTAAAGCATTGACGTATTATCAGTTTGAGCGAATCGGTTATTTTAATGTGGATAAAGACAGCACAGAGAACAAGCCTGTTTTCAATAAAACGGTTGGTCTCAAAGACTCCTGGGGGAAAGAAAATAAAGATTAATTATTGCAGTTAAATCTATTGATATTTGTCATTTTGCCTTTTAATCAGAGGATTAATAAATTTCATTTTTGGAAAAGAAACGAAAATTTTTAAATTTTACTTACCTTTGCAAAAAAACAGCAAAGATTGTATTTTATTCCAGCTGCGTAAAACGCCTCATTTTTAAATCTTAATCAGTTACAATGAAGAAAAGAATACTATTTGTTAATCAGGAAGTAACACCTTATTTACCCGAAAGTTTTCAAAGTAAAGTCGGGCGTTATTTACCGCAAGGCATTCAGGAGAAAGGTAAAGAAATAAGAACATTTATGCCGCGTTTCGGCAATATTAATGAGCGTCGTAATCAGTTACACGAAGTAATTCGTCTTTCAGGTATGAATTTAATTATTGATGATCAGGATCATCCGCTTATTATAAAAGTTGCCTCCATTCAGCAAGCCAGAATGCAGGTTTATTTTATTGATAATGAAGAGTTTTTTCATAGAAAATCAACGATAAGAGATAAAAAAGGGATTTTTCATTCGGATAATGATGAGCGCGCTGTTTTTTACTCGAGAGGAGTATTGGAAACAGTAAAAAAACTTGGCTGGGCACCTGATATTGTTCATATTCACGGCTGGATGGCAAGCATTGTGCCACTTTACATAAAAAAAGCTTTAAAAGATAATCCGTTATTTTCCGAAACAAAAGTTATAACCAGTGTTTATAACGATGGGTTTACGGAAAAACTCAGCGATTCATTTACAAAAAAGATCAAAATGGATGGTATTGAAGATTCTGATTTGGCTGTTTTTGAAGGCGGAACCTATATCGATTTAATGAAAGGAGCCATGCAATATTCCGATGCTTTGGTTATCAACTGCAAAACGATAGATCCAACCATTGAAAAAATGATTGAAGAAAGTGGAAAACCGGTTTTACCCTATCCCGGAAAAGAAAAATATGTGGATGCTTTCGACGAATTTTACAACAACTTACTATCCAATTAAAATCTATAACAAATTTTAAGAGATTTAACTAGGCAGCTTTTGCAAAAGGATTTACTTTTGCGTTCTAAATTTGATTGAATGAAGAATAAAAATTACAACTTTAAAGGAATATTCGCCATTATACTTATCGGAATAACCTTATTTTCCTGTAAAAAAGACATTTCTCAAATAGGTGTCGATATTGTTGGTGGAAAGCCGCTTAAAGTTCTTTATACAGATACTACCAGTGTACAGATTTTTTCTGTTTTACGAGATTCTGTTCGTACTGACGAGCTCACATCGAATCCGATTGGCGTTATTGTTGATCCAATTTTTGGAACAACTAAATCCAGCCTAGCTATTCAATACAACCTTTCACTGTTAACTTTTAGTTTTGGCGAAAATCCGGTTTTTGATTCCTTGGTGCTTTCTATTCCATACGAAAAAACAAGTCCGTATGGCGATACGCTTGCCCCACTGAAATTTAGAATTTACGAATTAGACGAACTCCTCGATTACGATACTGCTTATTATTCAAACCGAAAGGCAAAATATCTGCCACAATTGCTTGGAGAGGTAAATGTTATCCCACGCCCATTAGATAGTGTTTTAGTTGATTCAAAGAAAACAGCTCCTCACTTGAGAATAACATTATCCGACCAGCTTGGTCAAAGGTTAATGTCTTACGACGATACAATCTATTACAATAACGATGATTTTATCGAAAGGTTTAAAGGGCTTTATTTTGAACCTGTTTATACCAGTGGTGTTGGTAACCTGACTTTTTTCAATATGTATAGTGCTCTATCAAAATTGACAGTATATTATAAGAATGATGTTTCCGATTCGTTAAGCTATGATTTTGGTGTTTCAGCATATTCGCCCTCTTTTCAAAATTTTGATCATCTCGATTATGTAGGCTCGCATCCCGATTTTTATAAACAGGTCGTTCAAAAAGACACTACACTTGGTGCTGAAAAATTTTATTTACAAACTTTAGGTGGTGTAGATGCTTATATTCGATTTCCATACCTATTTAAACGTACAGACTATTCAAAATTTGCCATAAACGAAGCTAAATTGGTGATTACTAATATAGAACCTGATAATATTTTCGTTCATCCAGATAATATGTTCTTGTTTCAAAGTAGATACTCTACGGCTGATAGCACAAGCAGTTATTATTATATTGAAGATGCAAGTGCAGGCGGAACTTATTTTAATGGTTATTACAATAAAACATTAAAGCAATACGAGTTTAGAATAACTAAATATGTACAAGACTACATTTCGGGTAAATACGATTCGGATCATATGCTAATGCAAATAATGGGGGCAACTTATAAAGGCGCACGTTTGGTTGGTGGAGGATCAAACCCTACCAGTAACCCGCAGTCGAGAGCAAGACTTGAAATTATTTATACAGAAATAGATACAACAGTACCATAGAAAAGAGGGCAGCCAAATATGAGCTGCCTTTTTTAGATACTGCCCATAATTGCTTTTACAATATTTTGCGCTCCGTTTCTAATGTCAATTATACTGGCATCGAGCATATAGCATGGAGTAGTAAAGATTTTTTTGGCTTTGTCTTCAATCACTTCGCCATGCGTAGTTTCCAGATGCGTACCCCCCATGGTCTCAATAGCCTCAATCGTTCCTTTATCATTCCCAATGGTAACATTAGCCCCCTTAAGAACTTTTGCAATAAGCGCAGGTGCAATACACAAGGCTCCAATGGGTTTTTTAGCATTAAACATCTCGATAATGCATCTTTCAACATCCTTATTTACAACACAGTCAGGGCCTTTAAATGCCAGATTTGATAGGTTTTTGGCAGCGCCAAATCCACCCGGGAATAACAAAGCATCAAATAATTGAGCATTAAATGAACTTAACGGACTTATTTTCCCGCGCGCAATTCTGGCCGATTCAATTAAAACATTCCGTTTTTCATTCATTTCTTCGCCGTTAAGGTGGTTAATTACATGATATTGCTGAATATCCGGTGCAAAAATTTCATACTCAGCACCTGCTTCTGCAATAGCCAATAAACTTAATGTGGCTTCATGAATTTCTGCACCATCATATACTCCACTTCCCGAAAGAACAACCGCAAATTTTTTCATCAGTAATTA
>JAZDJM010000021.1:0-3316 GCA_043804305.1 Bacteroidota bacterium | reverse complement strand
AACCCGATTCATACGCCCCGGAAGTTGGCGATCCAATAGAGATTCCAACATATCGACAACATCGCAGACTCCAGGGAGATTTATTCCTGTATTTACACCAATACTATGAATTGAATTTTTTGTTGCATTCCTTTCGAAAGTTCTTCTACTTTTTTGTTCCACCAACCACCAATTTCAAACTTATCGAACCAGATTTTTAATTCTTTTATTGCATCTATCCGACTCAAACCTTTCAGTTGAGCCAAGTAAATAGCCTGTTCGCCCACTTTCATTTTTTTATACAAACCACGTTCTTCCGGTAAATAGCCGATGCGGTAAATATCTTTTGAATTCAATTTTCTTCCTTCAAAAAAAAGTTCACCTTCATCAGGGCCTGTTATCTGATTAATTATCCGAATCAATGATGTTTTTCCGGCTCCGTTTGGACCAAGCAATCCAAAAATGGATTGTTCAGGAACAGAAATACTCACTCCATCAAGTGCGGTATGTCCGGCATATCGTTTTACAATTTTTCGGGCTTCAAAAATCATATTTAAAATTTTACGCAAATATAAGCAAGCTGGATTATTTTGCTGGGCTGAATTGTTAAATATTCTAAAGGGAATATTTCTTAACAGGCTGGAAAAGGAAATAAAAAAGGGGCAAGCTACTTGTATCGCACCGCTACAACCTCATACCCTTGCTACGTTCCCGTCCTGGGGGAGTTCTGAGGGAGCTGGTCGTACAAGACTTACCCCGTGCAAAAGTACAAATGTTTTCATAATTACAAAGTCTTTTCCAGATTTTTAAAATGGCTTATTTAGGTGTTCATTTTTAGGATAATGCCTGCTATTACTCAAAAATAATTCAAGCTCAAAACTGATCTTTTTTCAATTTTTTCCCCAATTGAAGGTTTTTGCAGCAATAAATCGATTCAAAAAGCAAGCTTCAATCTCAATTTTCATTCAGCCAAATTCGAAAAAATGTACTTTTGCAAAATAAATACAGACCCTAATGAGTGAGCTGCCTCAAGATAACATTACCCACGAAGGAATTATCAGTCAGAAAAGCGAAAATTCCTATACGGTTTTGATAGTTTCTAAAGCATCCTGCACATCTTGCCAGGTTGCAGGTGCTTGTTCGGCCTCTGATATTGAAGAGAAAAATGTGATCATCCAAAGAAAAGTCACTGATAATTACCAGCCGGGTGACAAAGTAACCATTATGATGGATCAATCACTGGGTACCTGGGCGGCATTATTTGGTTATGTTTTTCCGTTTTTAGTACTTCTTATTGGATTAATTGTATTTACCCAAACCATTAAAAATGAAGGAATTGCCGGATTACTGGCCTTATCATTATTAATTCCTTATTACTTCTTTCTTTACCTATTGCGCGGACGCATGAGTAAGAAGTTTCAATTTCGGATAATTTCTTAATCATTTCAAATCCAATCTTTTGTAGAAATTAAGGCTGTCGTCAGGCACTTTTTTCTCATTGATTATCCTGACAATATCCTTTAGTATCAAATCCGGCCGCAAATTTCCGGTTTCCCAAAAATCATTTCCACCAAGCAACCTAGTTCTGTTTGTATTTGAATAAACAGCGCTTTCTTTTACTGCTCTGATTAACTGGTATTTGCTTTGTTTAATATGTTCTATATCATTTATGTTCTGCGAAAAAGTGGTAATCCAGAAATCGGCTTTCGCACCTTTCTTTAAAACAACTTCGACATCCACCGTTAAACTACCCGTTTCTTGGTTTGAATCCCAAAGATATTCCGCACCCGCATCCCGGTATATATTTGCAATATAGCTTTGCCCCCCTGCTACATACCATACTCCGCTATACTCTTCGCCATGCAATATTTTAGGTTTATCCTTCCGGTTTTTATTTTCATTCCTGATGCGCAGGTAATTGGCTTCGACCAAATTAAAGAGTGAATCTGCCTCTCTTTCTTTATCGAAAAGAAATCCGATTACTTTAATCCATTCTGCCCGGCCTAAAGGATTCGTTTCCATCCATTCAATCATAAAAAGCGGTGGAATTTTTAATTTTATCAACTGTTGATAGTCTGAATTGATTGTGTTCCAACCGCTTGTAATCACTATATCCGGCTTTAATACAATCAGGCGTTCTTTATTTATTTGCACCTGATTACTCGTTTGGATTATTTCGCCTGAATTCAACCGAAAAAGATAGCTTGTATCATAGAAAAACCGTGGATCGGTAATGCCAATCACTTGATTTTCGAGTTTTAAAACTTTTAACGCTGTGGCTTGTGCCGCTGTATGAAGCGCAATGGTTTGAGGTGTTTTATTGAAATAAAAATTTAGTCCTTCTGAATTGGAATTTGGAGGAATTGTACTGTCTTCTAAAATAGAATAAGTAGCATAGGGTTTGAAATTATTCCATGGATTCAGAATCGTAAGTTTCTTGTAATGCTCATTGATTTCAATTGAAAAACCTTTGGCGTATTTTATGTTAGATTGCGATTCAATGGTCGTTCTTCCCTCCTGCCGAAAAGTGCATGAAGAGAATAAAATAATGAATTGTAGGGCAATTA
Source organism: Bacteroidota bacterium (assembly GCA_043804305.1). GTDB lineage: Bacteria > Bacteroidota > Bacteroidia > Bacteroidales > UBA12170 > UBA12170. The sequence continues at coordinate 770 of JAZDJM010000021.1, read as the reverse complement.
AATGTTTTTTCAATTTTTTTTCTTTTGGCATTCTGTGCTATGTAAAATTATTAGGTATTTACTTTGAGCGAATCTGATTGTACTTTGTGATACTTTGTGCTTAATTCGTTTTTTGTAATTATACTTTAACCACAAAGTAACTCCAAGGTTTCACAAATGCACACAAAGCATTTTTCAGACTACAACTTAATAATTCTTTTTAATGATGATCCATTTGGCGCAATTCCAACCGTATAATTTCCCAATTCAACGCCATCTGCTGTATATCGATAAAGTTTTCCTCTTTCGGTATAGTTTGGAGCTTCAAATGCAAAAATTTCATTCGTATTCTTATTGAAGTCAAAACCGTAGAAAGCCTTGTTTATCAATAAGTTTTCAGTAAAACTTATGCTATTAATATTCAAAGTATAAATTCCTGTAAACCCAAATCCGGAACCAAAATAAAGTAAGTCGCCGCTGCCATTTACAGCAAGCTTTGCCGGGTGATTGCTTGCAAATAACTGAATTTCTTTTTCGATGGAGAAATCAAACGGGTTTATTCTCAACAGTTTTGAAGCATGATGACCAATGGTATTCCAGTTTGCATCATAAATCTCGCTTCCGGAGCATAATACCCACAATTTCTGATTTTTATCCAAAACCATCGATTTTGGATTAGCACCAACGGTTATCGTTTTGATTATCGATTTATTTAAGGTGTTAATTACACTAATCGTATTGTCGTAAGTGTAGCCTCCGCTGTTGGCGACAAACAGATTATCGTTAAACAG
>JAZDJM010000020.1:0-5570 GCA_043804305.1 Bacteroidota bacterium | reverse complement strand
ATAAAATTTTTAGCCTGAGGAGATAATATTGGTCCACCTGTACTCATTGAATAGGCTGTTGAACCGGTTGGCGTGGCAACGATCAATCCATCAGCCCAATATGAGTTTAAAAATTCATTGTTGATATAAACATTTACCGACACCATTGAGTTTGGCTGCTGCTTGTAGACCGTAACTTCGTTTAGGGCGAAATTTTTATTATTAAACAAATTGGCATGAGAACTTAATTTGATTAAACTTCGAGAATCGATTTTATAATTCCCAAATTTTAAAGCAGCCACTGCTTCTGCAATTTGTTCCCGGTTTACGCTTGATAAAAAACCCAGTCTTCCCATATTAATTCCAAGGATTGGAATGCCGGAATCGTGAACCAGAGCAACTGCATTGAGCATATTGCCATCACCGCCCAGGGAAATAAAGTAATCTGGGTTTTTAGGCAAATCAGTAAGCTGTTGAAAGGTTTTTATAGCACCAAAGTTTATTTTTGGTTTTAGTTCCTCAGCAAATAAAGAATAGAGAAATACTTCAAAATTAGAGTCTTGAAGTTCTTTTAGCAACTCGTTAAAAAACGGATAAGCTATTTCATTTAATCCTTTCCCAAATATTGCTACTCTCATTTTCAGCTAGTTTATAATCAACTACAAATGAATTATTTGCTTATTTCCCGGCAAATTTAAACTTTTAAAATTGTAGTGAAAATTAAGTTTGTTATTATTAACAATAATTAACGGATAATGCGCCCTTCAAAGGAATTAGGAACAAAAATACAATTATTTTGTATTTAGGAATGGTATTTATATGGCCGGATTAATCTTTTAAGTTTATTAATGTCAAAAACTTTCTAAAATATTTTAGTTATTTTCGCGGCTTAATAAAAAAATGTTTTGAATCATGCTTAATTTATTCTCAGATCAAAACGTATTGCATGTTCGCTCCAATACTGATTTAAAAAAAGTTCGACAACAATCATATATTTTCGAGCATTTATACAGAAATAATCAAGCATCAAATCCTGAATTAGCGAAATTGATGAATATGAGTTCCCCGACCATCCATAAATTGATTCAGGAACTTATTGATATGGATTTGATAATTGAACTTGGCGTTGGCTCTTCCATTGGCGGACGACGTCCGAATTTGTTCGGAATCAATCCTAATGCAAAATACATTATCAGTATAGATATAGATTGCAGGATGATTAAAATGGGCGTATTTAATCTTGGTAATGAGGCAGTTTCTGAGATAATTACGTATTATGATAATGTAAAGAATAAGAAAAAAGTTTTTGATGAAATCTTTAAGAGATTGGATGAATTGATCGCCGGGTTTAATGTACCAACAAAACAATATCTGGGAATAGGGATTTCGATACCCGGATTAATTGAAGCAAAAACCGGCGAAACTTACAGTGATTTACTTATTGACGGATTATCACTTGAAGAAGCTTTCAGAAAACGTTATCATTTGCCCACCTTTATTGGCAATGATTCCAGAATCATGGCTTTGGGTGAGCAGGCATTTGGTGAAGCAAAAAACAAGGAAAATGTGCTCTGTATAAATATTTGCGATGGAATTGGAATGGGTATTATTGTGAACGGAAAAATTTATGAAGGGAAAAGTGGTTTTGCCGGAGAACTTGGCCATATTAATGTAGTTGAAGACGGAATCATGTGCACTTGCGGAAAAAAAGGATGTCTGGAAACGGTTGCATCCGGAACAGCACTTGTTCAAAATACTGTTGAGGCCTTAAAAGAAGGAAAACAAAGTTTTATAACTGAAATGGTTGAAAATGATTTTGATAAAATTCATGTTTCAACTTTAATTCATGCCGTTGAAAACGGAGATGCATTTGCCATAGATTTAATAAGCAAGGCAGGCTATTATCTCGGAAAAGGAATAGCTGGTTTAATTCATCTGTTTAATCCTGAATTAATTATAATAGGGGGCCGTGTGGCTTTGGCCAGACACTTCTTACTTGATCCTATTCAGCAGAGCTTGAATAAATTTACAATTCACAAAATTAAAGCCGATACCGAAATAGTCACTTCTAAACTAGAAGGAAAAGTAAAACTGCTCGGAGCAGTAGCCATGGTTATGAACAAATTATTTGATCAGGAAAAGGAATTGAGCGTTTAATCTTTTAATCCGCACATTTTCAAACTCAATTGCCAAAGATTATCCTGATTATCAATGCTATAAGCCGCTGGCGAAGCTTTTTCTTTTAGTTTACGAACATAATAAAAGCCCGAATTATCAATGCCTTCATCATTTGTGGCCAAGTAAACCGTTGTTGCTGCACCTGAATGCCAGCTCCCACCGCCCATTCCCCAGCCTGAATGAAGGATTTTTGTACTTATTACTCCCGGATGTAGCCCATTTACACTTATTCCATCCGGTTTTAAAATTTTTGCAAGTTTAAATGTAAACAAAACATTGCAAAGTTTTGACAACTCATAGGCATCGTAAGAATTAAAACCTTTTTCAGCATTTAAAGCATCAAAATCAATATAGTTAGCCTGTGCATCGCTGGCAATATTGATAATTCTTGAAGGCGAACCTGCTTTTAACAAAGGCAAAAGCAAGTGTGTTAAATAAAAGTGCGCCAGATGATTAATAGCAAAAGTTAGTTCAAATCCATCTTTAGAATAGCCCAGTTTTTTTTCGAAAACGCCTGCATTATTGATTAAAACATTCAATTTAACCTTTTTTGCAATAAGGCTGTCGGCCATTTTTTTAACGTTCTTGAGTGAACTAAAATCTGCAATTAAAGTTTCAATTTTTGCTGAAGAAAACTGATTGAGTATCCAGTTTTTTGTTTCTTGAAGTCGTTCTGAACTTCTGCCATGGATAAAGATTTGATGTCCTGCTTGCGCAAGTTCTAGAGCAGATTGCTTTCCAATTCCATCGGTGGCACCTGTAATTAGAATATTCATTTTCAGAGGATTTCTTCAAAGATATAAATTAAGAAGAAAAAAAGGAAGCAAAAAAAAGAGGCTCTTTAGGAACCTCTCTTAATTATTAGCTGTTTTGTACTTTTTCGGCAAGTTCGGAATCAATTAAAATCCGGCCGCAATATTCGCAAACAATAATTTTTTTATGCATTTTTATATCGAGCTGATGTTGAGGTGGAATTTTATTAAAACATCCACCGCACGATTCACGTTCAATTTGAACAACAGCCAAACCGTTTCTTGCATTCAGGCGAATACGTTTGTAGGCAGTTAACAATCGTGGTTCAATCTGCACCTCGAGTGAATTGGAATTGTCGATTAAATCTTGCTCTTCTTTTTTTGTTTCTTCAACAATATCGTTTAATTCTGATTCTTTGATTTGCAAATCGCTCTTCCGTTCTGCCAAAATCTGGGATGCTTTATCGATATCAGCTTTACGAGTTTCCAACTCAGCGCTATACTCCTTTATTCTTTTTTCGGCCAATTGAATTTCAAGGTTCTGAAATTCCAATTCTTTGGATAAAGAATCGTATTCGCGATTATTGCGAACATTCATTTGCTGTTCTTCGTACTTTTTAATTAAAATCTGACTGTCGTTTATGGCCGCTTTTTTTTCAGCAATCTGACGTTCCAATTGTGTGGTTTCCTGAATAAAATTATCGATACGGGTTCCCAAACCAGCAACTTCATCTTCTAAATCCTGAACCTCCAGCGGTAGTTCACCGCGGATAATTCTAATTTTATCAACCTGAGAGTCAATTTGTTGCAAAGAAAATAGCGCAACTAATCGTTTTTCGTTTGAAATTTCATCTTCTGTTTTCTTATATTGAATTACCGGAGCTACTTCTTCTTCAACTTCCGTTTTTTTCTTTGCCATAGTATTGCGAATTTAATGATTCTATAAGTAATTAACGACGTTTGTATTACGTCCCGAAATTTGGACTGCAAAGTTAGGAAATTTTTTGTTTATAAAATCAACTAAAAATTGTTTTGTAAATTGTTCACTTTCATAATGCCCAATATCTGCAATCAGCAACTGATTTTCACTTTCAAAAAAATCGTGATATTTGATGTCTGCTGAAATAAAAACATCTGCTTTTGCTTTTAAAGCATGAGGGATTAAAAAACTTCCACTTCCACCACATAAAGCAATTTTTTTAACTTTCTTACCGATAAGCGGACTGTGGCGTATGCAATTTAATTGTAGTCTGGTTTTCATAAATTTGAGAAATTCAATTTCATCCATAGCTTCCGGTAAATAGGCAAGCATACCGGAACCTGCTTTTTCCCATTCATTTTCAAGGGCATAGACATCAAATGCGGGTTCTTCATAAGGATGATTGGCGCGAAGCGTACGTATGATTTCTGATTGCAGAAAGGCCGGGAATACCATTTCTATTTTGCTTTCCTCTTCATAATGAATTTTAAATTTATCACCAACAAACGGATTGCTTCCGTCAAGTGGCTTAAAAGATCCTTTTCCTTCAAGCTGAAAACTGCACGAATCATAATTTCCTATAGTTCCGGCTCCAATTGAAAAAAGTGATTGTTTTAGCGTATCAGCAAAATTTGTCGGGACATAAACTATCAATTTTTTCAGAGTATTGGGTTTGGGAAGTAAAATTTCCGGGTTAATTAAGCCAAGCTTATGCGAGAACAATAGATTCACACCTTCAAAAATATTGTCAAGGTTTGTATGAACAGCATATATGGCAATGTCGTTTTTAATAGCTTTTTGCACAATGCGTTCTACAGTTGTTGAGCCGGTTATTCTTTTTAGCGGTTTAAAAATCAAAGGGTGATGGGCTATTATGAGATCAGCTTTTTCTTGTATGGCTTCATCCACAATGTCTTCTGTAACATCCAGACTTATAATTGCCTTTGAAATTGTTCGCTCAATATTACCTACAATTAATCCGCTGTTATCATAGCTCTCCTGCAAATTGATCGGTGCAAATGCTTCAATTTCATTACAAAGTGTTTTTAATTTCATAGCTATATTTTTTTGTTTGCATAAAATATTTCCCCGACTGTATATTACCATCGATTTTGGAAAAACACTAAAGTTATCAATAAATTTAGGCAAAATTACAATACATCTTTGAAAAACTGTATATTGCGTAACGAATTATGGTTTATACCGTAAAAGGGTTACATTATCTATTCCGCGCTTATTAAATCTTATTTGGGTGAGTTTACAAGGGTTACTACTATTACCGTTTGCAATTATCTATGGCCTAGTTATTTCGATAAGGAATTTATTGTTCGATCTAAGAATTTTAGAACAAAGAGAGCATCCTTTACCAATAATTTCTGTTGGCAATTTAAGCATGGGAGGTACAGGAAAAACTCCACAAACCGAATATTTGATTGACCTTTTAAAAGATCGTTTCAAAATAGCGAGCCTGAGCAGGGGATATGGCAGAAAAACAAAAGGATTTTTAATTGCACATAAAGATTCGAATGCGCTTACCATTGGTGACGAATCCATGCAATATTCAACTAAATTTCCGGATATTACGGTTGCTGTGGATGAGGATAGAAATCACGGAGTTGAAGAATTACTGATAAAAGTGCCCGATTTGGATGTGATAATTCTTGATGATGCCTACCAACACC
>JAZDJM010000019.1:0-3536 GCA_043804305.1 Bacteroidota bacterium | reverse complement strand
AAAACAGCTAAAGAGAAAAAGCTGGAAAAAAGAGAAAAAAAACAAAAAAAAGGCTAGTCTTTTCATAAGGCAAATCAATTAATAATTGCCCTTTTTATACTTCATATTTAATTAATTGAAGATAATTCTAGTCTTCAAACTAATCTTCATTTAGGAATAGTTTTGTTTTTTTTTAGAAAAATTGTGCAGACAAATTTTAATTTAAAAAAAACAAAAAAATCTAATCTATATTCAAATATAATTCTACTTTTGCAAATCTATGCATAAGAATTGTATATATAATCATTTCACTAGTGTGGGCTTATTTTTTTCCGGGTTGTTTCTTTGGACTCAGGAAAGCATGCATAGACATTATAGACGCCTTTGGGCGTAAATAATTTTTGCGGAGCTACGGGCACTGCTTTTCTCAGGTCTCTTTAAATTTTCATTTCATTAAAAACAAAAGCACTATTTTTATGAGCATTAAAATAAGTTTGGCTTCTCCAAATTATTACATATATGCAGAATCGATTTGCAAGATAATTGCAGATACGGCAAAAATAAAAGGAAACGGAATTGCTATCAGACAACCCGATTATATAATTCGGAAAATGGAAGAAGGTAAAGCAATCATTGCTTTAGAAGGATTGCAAGCCATAGGTTTTTGTTATATCGAAAGTTGGGAAGGACAAAAATATGTTGCCAACTCCGGCTTAATCGTTCATCCTGATTATAGAAAAACGGGTTTGGCCAGAGCAATAAAGCAGGCTACTTTTAGCTTATCAAAAGAAAAGTTCCCTAATTCCAAGCTTTTTGGAATAACCACAAGTTTGGCAGTTATGAAAATAAATTCAGAATTGGGATATAAACCGGTTACTTTTTCTGAATTAACCAAAGATGAAACCTTTTGGGATGGCTGCAGAACCTGCCCTAATTACGACATTTTACTTCGTACCGAAAAGGCACTTTGCTTATGTACGGGCATGATATGCGACTTAAGCTCAGTGGCAAAAAACGGCCATATGGCTGCCAGTAAAAAAGCATGGAGTAATATTTTTAATTTTATGAAAATACCAATGAATCGACATAAATCTGAAAAAATTGTAGTAGAATAGAATACGTCAGGATAATGAAAAATAACAAAGTAGTTTTAGCGTTTAGCGGAGGATTGGATACTTCGTATTGCTCCATTTATTTAAAAAAAGAAAAAGGCCTTCAAATTTATTCGGCAATAGTCAATACAGGAGGGTTTTCAACTGACGAACTTCTCGAAATCGAAAAAAGAGCTTATGAACTGGGGGTTCATCATCATTGTACGCTTGAACAAACCCAGAATTATTACGAAAAAATTATAAAATATTTGATTTTTGGCAATGTGCTAAAAAACAATAGCTATCCATTATCGGTTAGTTCTGAAAGAATTTTTCAAGCCATTGCAATTGCTGAGTATGCAAAATCAATAAATGCGGCCTATATCGCACACGGCAGCACCGGCGCAGGAAATGATCAGGTGCGTTTTGATGTTATTTTTCAGTTGATTGCCCCCGAAATTGAAATTATAGCTCCCATACGCGAGAAAAAAATATCCCGAAAAGAGGAAATTGATTATTTGCTCAATAATGGTATTGAAATGGATTGGAAAAAATCGAAATATTCGATTAATAAAGGTTTGTGGGGAACAAGCATTGGTGGACAAGAAACGCTTACTTCTCATCAAACTTTGCCCGAGGAGGCTTATCCGAATAAATTGGAGAAAACTCATTCTGAACAACTATACATAGAATTTGAAAAAGGTGAATTAGTGGCAATAAACGGCAAAAATATGACACCTGTGGAAATTATCCAGACTATTGATGAAATTGCACATAAATACGCCATAGGAAGAGACATGCATATTGGCGATACAATTATCGGAATAAAAGGAAGGGTTGCTTTTGAAGCGGCTGCGGCATCTATCATAATAAAATCACATCATACTTTGGAGAAACATACGTTATCAAAATGGCAACTGTATTGGAAAGAACAATTGGCTAATTGGTATGGAATGTTTATCCACGAATCGCAGTATTTTGAGCCGCTAATGCGAAATATTGAATCTTTTTTAACTGATACACAAACCTTTGTAAATGGAAAAGTTTTTATTGAGTTACATCCTTACCGTTTTATAATTCAGGGTGTTGAATCAAAAAATGATTTAATGAATTCGGCTTTTGGCGAATATGGAGAAATTAATAAAAACTGGACAGGCGAGGATGTAAAGGGTTTTTCGAAAATACTTGCCAATCCGATGCAAATTTTTAAACAAGTAAATAAGCTGTAAATAAAAGTATGGATCATTCGCTATTATATTTTAATGCCATTGAATTGCTGAAATCTTTAATTCAAACGCCTTCTTTTTCAAGAAATGAAGAAAGTACTGCACTTATAATCGGAAATTTTTTAACAGAAAATAATGTTTCTTATCAGCGATATAAAAACAATTTATGGGCCACAAATAAATACTTCGATCCTTCAAAACCATCACTTTTAATCAATTCTCATCACGATACAGTTCGCCCCAATCAGGCTTATACCCTGAATCCGTTTGATGCAAAAATCGATTCCTCTAAACTTTATGGTTTGGGAAGTAATGATGCAGGTGCAAGTCTGGTTTCTTTGCTGGTCGCTTTTTTGTATTTTTTTCAGCGAAGCAATTTGAAGTACAATATCATTTTTGCAGCAACTGCTGAAGAAGAAATCTCTGGAAAAAATGGAATGTACAGTTTAATTAAGTTATTGCCAAAAATTGATTTTGCAATTGTTGGAGAACCAACGGATATGCAAATGGCCACAGCCGAAAAAGGTTTGATTGTTATCGATGCTTATGCATACGGAATAGCGGGGCATGTTGCAAATGATAATACGGAGAATGCTATTTATACGGCACTAAATGATATTTCATGGATTCGAAATTTCAATTTTCCTGAAGTTTCTTCTCAATTGGGAGCCGTTAAAATGAGTGTAAGCCAGATTGATGCAGGTGAACATCATAATGTAATTCCTGCTGTTTGCCACTTTGTAATCGATGTGCGGATTAATGAGCATTATTCAAATCAGGAAGTATTTGAAACCATTGACCGGAATACGAAGAGTAAATTAGAAGCCCGATCATTTCATCTAAATTCTTCTAATATTGAAGAAAAACATCCACTTGTTCAAGCAGGATTAAAACACGGTTTATCCATGTTTGGCTCACCAACGCTTTCCGATCAGGTATTTTTAAATTGCCCATCCATAAAAATGGGTCCCGGCAAATCCTTGCGTTCACACAGTTCCGATGAGTTTGTTTTACTTGATGAAATCAGGGAAGCAATCGATTTATATATTAAAATCATGGAAGAAATTGTTTAAAGCTTCTGTTTTGTGTATATTGAAAATCAGTAGTTTTCAATATAAATAAATTAAAAATTAAGTTCTATGAAATTGACTTGAATAAAAAATCACTAAAGGAATGATTATTTTTTTCATAGTTATTCTATAGAAAAATTGAGACAGGCAATCTGAAAATAAAGAAACAA
>JAZDJM010000018.1:0-9013 GCA_043804305.1 Bacteroidota bacterium | reverse complement strand
ATGGTTGGGTCATTGGCCGGAACCTGGTTAATAAGTGGAATTATTCCGGCTATGATTTATTACGGACTTCAAATGCTTAATCCGTCCATTTTTCTCCCGGTTACTGTAATTATAAGTTCATTTATTTCTGTTGCCACAGGTAGCTCATGGACCACTTCCGCTACTATTGGAATTGCATTTATGGGAATTGGCGAAACACTTGGTTTTCCGGTTGGTATGGTTGCAGGTGCCGTTATTTCGGGAGCTTATTTTGGCGATAAAATGTCACCAATGTCAGACACAACAAATCTGGCTCCTGCCATGGCCGGAACCGACTTGTTTACACATATACGATATATGATGATAACTACAATTCCAACCTATATCCTAACACTCTTAATATTTATAATCATGGGACTAAATATGGATATTGTGGGAGACACGAATGTTACGGATATATCAAGCTCAATTTTAGATACTTTCCAGATTAATGGATGGTTATTTTTAGTTCCTGCCATTGTAATTTTGCTCATTGTTCTTAAAACAGAACCTCTCATTGCCTTGCTAATTGGAACACTTTTAGGGGCAGTTTTTGCGATATTTTTTCAAATGCCATTATTGCAGCAGATAAGCGGATTACAAGCCTTAGATTTTCAAGCTGTATACCGAGTTCTAATGGATTCAATCACCGTTGAAACAAAAATCGATACAAGCAATCTAATTCTTCAGGATTTATTTATTGCAAAAGGCATGGCTGGCATGTTGCCCACAATTTGGTTAATAATTTGTGCTATGGTTTTTGGTGGAGTGATGGAAGCCATTGGTGCTTTGTCAAAAATAAGCTCCGCATTATTAAAACTCGCAAACTCAATTTTTGGATTATTTGCAAGTACAGTTGCCAGTTGTCTTGCTCTAAATCTAACCGCATCTGATCAGTATTTGGCTATAGTTGTTCCCGGCAGAATGTTTGCAAAAGCATATAAGGATAAAGGACTGGCTCCTGAAAACTTAAGCCGCACCCTGGAAGATTCAGGAACTGTTACCTCAGTTTTGGTTCCATGGAATACCTGCGGAGCTTATCAATCAGGCGTTTTGGGTGTAAGCACTTGGGATTATATACCTTATGCCGTTTTTAATTATTTAAGCCCATTTACAACTTTAATTGTTGCTGCCATTCGTTTTAAGATTAAAATGATTAAAGAAGAAAAAGCAATAAGCAAATAATTGACCCGCATCTTTAATCAGCTTTTAGCACTTCCGGTATATTCAAATTGGAATAATTGGAAAAAATGTCTTCAAATAGTCTCAAAATTTCTTCGTATTTTGCACTCTGAAATTATAGAATTAAAATCAGATGCTGAGTTTTAAATTAAACGGACAAACTATAAAATATCAGGGAAATACTGATCAAAGCCTGTTATCCTTTTTACGAAATGAATTACATATAACATCTGCAAAGGATGGTTGCTCCGGACAAGGCACATGTGGTGCTTGTATGCTTAGTATCAACAATAAGCCAAAGCTAGCCTGCTTAACAAAATTATCCGGACTGCAAGATGCGGAAATAAAGAGTCTTGAAGGAATTGAAATTAAACAAAAGGAAACCATAGCAGCTGCCCTGGTTGAAAAAGGCGCTGTTCAATGTGGATTTTGCACTCCCGGAATTTTAATGTCCACAAGTATCTTATTCAACGCTAATCCCTCACCTAATAGACAAGATATTTTAAAAGGCCTCAAACCTCATCTATGCCGATGCACCGGTTATGTGAAAATAATTGAAGGTATTGAATATGCCGCTCAATTATTAAATCAAAATAAAAACCTGAAACTTGATTTTAATCAAAGTGGAATTGGAGAATCCTTGCCTAAATACCAAGGAATTGAAACTGCCCTTGGCAAACGTCATTTTGTGAATGATATTCAAATGGATGGGATGTTGCATGCTGCACTTCATTTTAGCCGTTATCCAAGAGCAAAAGTGCTTTCCTTAAATGTATTTGAGGCATCGAATGTAACGGGTGTAATCAGAATATTTACTGCAAAAGACGTTCCCGGTGCATTAAAAACCGGATTAATTCATCCCGATTGGCCATTAATGATACCTTGCGGCGAAACTACCAATTACATTGGCGATGTTATTGCGGCAGTTGTGGCTGAAAGTGAGGAAATTGCTCGTAAAGCATCAGCCCTCATTGAGGTAAATTATGAAATTTTAGAGCCTGTAACAGATATGCATTATGCACTTTCATCCGATTCACCGCAAGTGCATGCTGACCGAAGCAATCTTTTATCAAAAACCACAATCAAAATTGGAAAATCTTTTGAAAAAATAAAATCTGAATCCGATTATCTGGCCAGTGGAATATTTGAAACTCAACGCGTTGAACATGCTTTTTTAGAAACTGAAACTGCTATCGCCTATCCTATCGACAATGGAATTCATATCTATTCGGGCGGACAAGGCATTTATGTAGAGCGAAAATTAATTGCAAAAATTCTGAATCTAAAAGAAGAGCAAATAAAAATTACACTTATTCCTTCAGGTGGCGGTTTTGGCGGAAAGGAAGATCTAAGCGTACAGGGACATGTAGCACTTTTCGCCTATCTTATGCAAAAGCCTGTAAAACTTCATTTGAGTCGCGAAGATTCCATCCGAATGCATCCTAAAAGGCATCCTGTTTATATGGATATGCATCTTACGGCAAGTAAAAGTGGTAAACTTAGTGGAATAAAATTGTATGCCGTTGGTGATACCGGTGCCTATGCATCGGTTGGCGATAAAGTTTTGGAACGCGTTGCAGGCCATGCCACTGGAGGTTATTATGTACCAAATGTAGATATTGAAGCACTTACAGTATACACAAACAATATTCCTTCAGGTGCAATGCGCGGTTTTGGAGCAAATCAAGTAGCTTTTGCACTCGAAAGCCTGATTGATGAATTGTGTGAAAAAGGGAATTTTGATCGGTGGAAATTCAGGTATGACAATGCTTTAACGGAAGGTTTAAGCACGTCAACTGGCCAAGTTCTTGAAAATGGAGTCGGTATCAGAGCTTCACTGCTTGCTCTAAAAGATGAATTTTATGCCAATCAATATACAGGTTTAGCCTGTGCCATAAAAAATTCGGGCGTTGGAAACGGTATGATTGATGAAAGCAAAACCATCATTCATATTGAATCAGCAGATAAAATTGTGATTCATCATGGCTGGACCGAAATGGGACAAGGTATTCAAAATATGGCTATACAAACCCTTTGCCAGGAAACCGGGTTCGATGCAAAAATAATTGATGTTATTGTAGATACTTCTCTTGAAATTCCTACAGGCATGACCACATCATCACGGGCAACTGCTCTGCTGGGAAATGCAATAATAGACGCGGCAAAAAAAATAAATTCCGACCTAAAGACTCAATCTTTATCCCAACTTAAAGGCAAATCGTATTTTGGGGAGTTTATTGTTGATTGGACTACAAAACCCGGAGAAACATCCAAAAAATCGATCACTCACTATTCATACGGTTATGCTGCTCAATTGGTTGTATTGAATAACAATGGTGCTATTAAAAAAATTGTTGCAGCTCATGATGCAGGTAAAATCATGAACCCGGTTTTGTTCGAAGGACAGATCGAAGGTGCTGTCCATATGGGATTAGGTTATGCATTAACTGAAAGCCTGCCCATGGAAAACGGATTCCCCAAAAGTTTTAAACTAAAAGATGCCGGAGTTTTGCGTGCCCATCAAATGCCTGAAATCATTGTAAAAGGCGTGGAAGTGAATGATGCGGTCGGCCCATACGGTGCAAAAGGAGTTGGTGAAATTGGACTGGTACCAACGGCTGCGGCCATTGCTAATGCATTTTATCAATTCGATAAAATAAGAAGGTACAAATTACCATTACAAAAAATTAGCACAAGCGATTAAGCGTAAATAACTTAATCAAATTATACTGAGTTATTTTGGCTTATTATTTGTCATTTTTAATACATCATTTTTAAATTCGAAACATATAAGGCTCATAAAAAATACAAACTTCATGATTTCTGTTAATAGAGAACAATCCGAAAAAATAGGAATAATTGTTGGCCGCTTGAAATTCAAACCATCTTTTTATAAGCGCGATTTTATACAGATTGATTCTCCCTTAAAAATGGCAATGCATTTTTATTCGATTGGCATTTGTCATCAAACCTACCATCTGGCCAACAGAAAATTAAAGCTGTATGGTTGGGATTATCTGGAATATGGTTTTTTGGGTATTTTAAAAAATGCGCCATTTCTATTGGAAGCTAAAGAGATTGTAAAATTATCGAATAGCGAACTGGCAGAAAAAATAAAGCCGTTTTTTGCCGAGGATCAAAATCCAGACCATTGCACCCTCGATAATCTGGATGAACGTGTGGATTTGTGGAAAGATATGGCAAACGGCCTGCTCAGGCATTTCGACGGTAAAATAGAAAATCTGTTCAACACGAACGATTGGGTAAAAACTCAAAATGCATCAAACATTTATGATTCTTTAAAACTTTTCGAAGCTTATTCCGATCCGTTTCAGAAAAAATCGGGTGTATTCTTAAAATTTATTGCAGATGCAAACCTGATTGATATCGAAAAATTAGAAAATGTAATTCCGATAATGGATTATCATATGCAGCGTGTGTTGATGAGGACAGGCTGCGTAGAAATAAGTGATTTACAACTGAAAGAGGATTTACAAAAACGATTGCCAATTAAAGACGATGAAATTATACGTAAAGTATGCATAGAATCCATGCAGATAATTGCCAATACTTCAGCTTATCATCCTTTCAAAATGAATGACGTTTTTTATACTTTGGGAAGAAGCTGCTGCAATGAAAAACCGCTTTGTCAAGTAAATTCCTGCGAAAAGTTTCCTTGCACCCTAACTCGGGCAGTTGTTTTACAAACACATGATACCTGCATATTTCAAGATATTTGCAAAGGCGCGTACAACACTGATTACCTCCAATTCTGGCAACCTCAGATTAAAACCCATTATTATTAGATTTTTATTATCTCGACTGACTGTTGCGATAATTTTTTTGAGGAATCGCTTCGATTTGTTATGTTTGCATAAGGAATTCAGAGCAATGCATTTCCAATTTCAAAACTATAATTATGATTCAAACAGCTGTTTATCAACCAAATAACCATATTCGCATCATCACCGCTGCGGCCTTATTTGATGGGCATGATGCTGCAATTAATGTGATGCGCCGCATTATTCAGTCGAGTGGTGCAGAAGTTATTCATTTAGGTCATAACCGTTCAGTACAGGAAATTGTGGATTGTGCCATTCAGGAAGACGCCCAGGCTATTGCAATTACTTCTTACCAGGGTGGACATATTGAGTTTTTTAAATATATGTTTGATCTGCTGAAAGAACAAAATAGCAGCTATATAAAAATTTTTGGTGGTGGAGGCGGTGTTATTCTTCCTGACGAAATTGAAGAATTACAGAATTACGGCATTGCAAGAATTTATTCTCCAGATGATGGCCGAAAATTAGGCTTGCAGGGCATGATAAATGATTTATTGGAAAAATGTGATTTTCCAAGTGGGAAAGACATTACTATTGATTCAGCTAAAATTAAAAATCAGGACAAAAAACATCTGGCTCAATTGATTTCTGCTGCCGAAAATTATCCGGAGCAATTTAAATCTCAGTTTTCAGCTTTTCAAAATTCCTGTCAAACTATTAAAACACCCATTCTGGGAATTACCGGTACGGGAGGTTCAGGAAAATCTTCTCTGGTTGACGAATTGGTGCGTAGATTTCTAGAAGATTTTGATGATAAAACCATAGCCATAATTTCTGTAGATCCATCAAAACGCAAAACTGGCGGTGCTTTACTTGGCGATCGTATTCGAATGAACAGCATCAATAATCCCAGAGTTTATATGCGATCTTTAGCAACACGACAAGCAAATTTAGCTTTGTCGCGCTATGTTCATGATGCCCTTTGCTTGGTTAAAAATGCCAATTTCGATTTGATTATCCTGGAAACTTCGGGCATCGGACAATCTGATACCGAAATCACTGAGCACAGCGATATCAGCCTGTATGTAATGACACCTGAATATGGCGCTGCCACTCAGCTCGAAAAAATTGACATGCTCGATTTTGCCGATTTCATCGCCATAAATAAATTTGATAAAAGAGGCGCATTGGATGCTATGCGCGATGTAAAAAAGCAATATGTCCGTAACCATCATTTATGGGATGCCAAGGATAATGAACTGCCTGTTTTCGGAACTATTGCTTCATCTTTCCATGACCCCGGAATTATAGATTTATATAAAGCAATTATAAAAAAAGTAAACGATTTAATTCCAAATCAGTTTGTTTCAAAAATTTTTACGGATAATCAAATTACTGAAAAAAACTACATCATACCGCCAAAGAGAATCCGTTACCTTTCTGAAATTTCAGAGACCATTCGAGCTTATAACGACTGGAGCGAAAAACAAGCCGATATTGCACAGAGATTGTACGGAATTGATTTGGCAAAGCAAGAACTTCTCGAATCAAATGCCGATATTAACGTTATTTCATCTTTGCAGAAAAAATATGATGAAATTGAGCTTGATTTGGACGGGCATAATAAACAGATTATTGAAAGCTGGAAAGCTAAAACCGAGCAGTTTACTAATCCAAAATACACTTATAAAGTTAGAAATAAGGTAATTAAGGTTGATACAAAGGTTAAAACGCTTTCAGGATTGAGTATTAACAAAATTTCGCTGCCAAAATATAAAGCCTGGGGAGATATTTTAAAATGGAATCTTCTGGAAAATGTACCGGGTGAATTTCCGTTTGCTTCAGGTGTTTTTCCGTTTAAACGCGAAGGAGAAGATCCTACACGGATGTTTGCCGGAGAAGGTGGCCCTGAAAGAACAAACAAACGGTTTCACTATGTTTCTCATGGACTACCTGCTAAACGCCTGTCGACTGCTTTCGATTCGGTAACACTTTATGGCGAAGACCCTGATCGCCGGCCGGATATTTATGGAAAAATCGGTAATTCAGGCGTTTCTATAGCTTGTCTGGATGATGCAAAAAAACTATATTCCGGATTTAATCTGGCCGATCCGCTAACTTCAGTTTCCATGACAATCAATGGCCCCGCTCCTATCATGGTGGGTTATTTTATGAATGCTGCCATCGATCAGCAATGCGAAATTTACATCCGGGAGCATGGCCTTGAAAAAGAAGTTGAACAGAAAATAAATGCTTTTTACAAATCCAATAAAACAAAAAGGCCGGTTTATCAGGAGAAACTTCCTGAAGGAAATGATGGCCTAGGGCTGATGTTGTTAGGAGTAACCGGCGATATGGTTTTGCCGCCTGATGTTTACGAAAAAATTAAAAAAGATACATTATCCAAAGTAAGAGGCACGGTTCAAGCCGATATCTTAAAGGAAGATCAGGCACAAAACACATGTATTTATTCAACCGATTTTTCACTCAAATTGATGGGCGATGTTCAACAATATTTCATTGATCATTGCATTAACAACTTTTACAGTGTATCCATTTCAGGATATCATATTGCTGAAGCAGGCGCAAATCCGCTTACCCAATTGGCATTAACACTCGCAAATGGTTTCACTTATGTTGAATATTATGCATCGCGTGGAATGAATATCAACGACTTTGCTCCAAATCTATCTTTTTTCTTCAGCAATGGCATCGATCCGGAATATTCTGTGATTGGTCGTGTGGCCAGAATAATTTGGGCCAAAGCCATGAAATTGAAGTTTAAAGCCAATGAGCGATCGCAAAAATTAAAATACCATATCCAGACTTCGGGCCGATCATTGCATGCACAGGAAATAGACTTTAACGATATACGCACCACCTTGCAGGCGCGTTATGCCATTTATGACAATTGCAATTCGTTGCATACCAATGCTTATGATGAGGCCATTACCACGCCAACCGAAGAATCGGTAAGGCGGGCAATGGCAATTCAATTAATCATAAACCATGAATTGGGCCTTGCGAAAAATCAAAATCCTATGCAGGGATCATTCATTATTGAAGAGCTGACTGATTTGGTTGAAGAAGCTGTTTTAGCAGAATTTGACAGAATTACCGAACGCGGAGGTGTTTTAGGAGCCATGGAAACCATGTACCAACGATCAAAAATTCAGGAAGAAAGCTTGTATTACGAAAAACTAAAACACAGTGGCGAATTACCGATTATGGGCGTAAATACTTTCTTAAATTCGAAAGGATCTCCAACTTTAATTCCACAGGAAGTAATAAGAGCAACAACCAAAGAAAAAGAATATCAGATTGAAATGTTGGAACAATTGCATCTAACCTATCGGGATGAAGCAAAAATACTTATTCAAAACCTCAAGGAAACAGCAAAAAAGAATGGCAATATCTTTGAAACCTTAATGGAAACAAGCAAGAAATGTTCGATTGGACAGATAACTTCGGCCCTTTTTGAAATTGGAGGACAATATCGCAGGAATATGTAAATTGGTTTACAGATTTCGATCAGTGCGCTTAACAAATTACTACATTTGTGATAACATTAACAAATTATCAAGCAATGTTATCACCTTTATTTAATCAGTTATTAATTCCTTACATTATTGCCATGTTTTTGGCAGTTACCATGGGCGGAAGTGGCACAGGGCCTGCATTTTCGGCAGCTTATGGTGCAAATGTGATTAGAAAAAGCTTAATTCCGGGAATTTTTGGTATTATGGTTTTTTTAGGTGCAATTTTAGCCGGCAAAGGAACTGCTGAAACCATGGGAAAAGATTTGCTGAATCCAGATTTAATGAATTTTACACTCGTTTCGATTATTCTTTTTTCAGTTGCAATATCACTTTTAATTGCCAATTTATTCGGAATACCTCAATCTACGAGCCAATCAAGTGTATTGGCAATATCGGCAGCTGCATTGTATTACAATCAGTTTAATTCAAATAAAGTTTTTCTCGAAATAATTCCCACCTGGTTTATTCTCCCAATAATTTCCTTTTTTATTA
>JAZDJM010000017.1:0-2384 GCA_043804305.1 Bacteroidota bacterium | reverse complement strand
TTTCTTCGTTGGCGTAGGCTTCAATAATTTTTCCAACCAACGGATGACGTACAATATCTTTTTCATTTAAATAAATGATTTCAATACTTGCAATATTCTTTAAAATTTTTGTGGCCTGCACCAGGCCTGAGAGTTGTTTTTTGGGAAGATCGATTTGGGTTATATCGCCCGTTACCATAAATTTTGCTGATTTCCCCATTCTTGTTAAAAACATCTTCAGCTGATTTTGAGTTGCATTTTGAGCCTCGTCTAAAATGGCAAATGCCTGATCGAGCGTTCTTCCGCGCATATAGGCCAGTGGAGCAATTTCAATGGTTCCATCTTCGAGGTATTTTTCGAGTTTTGCTGCCGGGAGCATATCGCGCAAAGCATCATAAAGCGGCATCATATACGGATCGAGTTTCTCTTTCATATCGCCCGGTAAAAAACCTAGACTTTCTCCGGCCTCAACAGCGGGGCGGGCCAGGATAACTCGTTTCACTTCCTTGTTTTTTAGTGCTCTTACCGCCAGCGCTACTGCAGTATAGGTTTTTCCTGTTCCTGCCGGCCCTATAGCCAATGTTAAGTCATTTTTACTAACCGATTCAACCATTTTTCGCTGATTTTCAGTTCTGGCTTTAATTAAATTTCCATTGCGGCCATGCACTAAAATATCATTAGGTAAATGTTCGCTAAAACCATTAAAATCTGTTTCAGCAATACGAGCTAAATCTGACTCATTAATCGATTGATAATTATCAAAATGCATCAATACTGCATCAAAATAAATTTCGAATCGCTTAATTTCAGTAACTAAACCAATCAGTTTAATCATTTCGCCTCGAACTACAATTTTAAGTTTAGGAAAGAGCAAACGGATGTATTCCAGCTTATTTTCATGAGTTCCGAAAATAGCCAAAGGATCATATCCTTCAATAGAAAGAACTTTTTCTCCCATCAATTTTGAAATCTATTTGCTGCAAATCTCCGAAAAAAAAAGACTTCATTGTTCTATTTTTTCGATTAAATAAAAAAATATGCCCATCGAAAACTAAAATGGAAGATAGTATTTTTTAATATCTTTGAAAACCAAAAATTGTCTGAGAAAATGAACAATATGCCAATTATAACATTAACTTCAGATTGGGGACTTAAAGATCACTATCTGGCCTCTGTTAAGGGTGCTTTTTTAAGAAGTATACCGGGAATTTCAATTGTTGATATTTCGCATCAAATTCCGCCCTTCGATTTGAATCAAGCATCTTATATTCTAAAAAGCGCGTATAAAAATTTTCCGGAAGGAACTATACATGTTGTTGGTGTAAATACTGAAGCATCTATTAAAATGCCACATGTTTTGATAAAATATAAAAACCATTTATTTATTGGTGCGGATAATGGAATTTTTTCGTTGATGTTTGATGAAAAACCGGAGTTAATTATTGAGCTTGATATCATTCAAACCTCCAATCGCTTTTCATTTTCGACAAAGGATGTTTTTATTCAGGTATGCATGCATCTGGTCGAAGGCAATGATATTATGCAATTGGGTGAGAAACGCGAAGAGCTCACCAGTAAAATGTCTTTTAAACCGGTAATTGAAAGCAATCTGATTAAGGGCAAGGTTATCTATATCGATGAATATCAAAATGTGATTACAAATATTACCGAAAAACTATTTCTTGATGTAGTTAAAGGCAGAAAATTTAAAATTCTTCTCCGTGCCGGAAACTATGAAATAACTTCAATCAGTCATTCTTATATGGATGTGAGCGAAGGTGAACTGTTAGCGCTTTTTGATTCCGAAGACTTGCTCGAAATAGCCATCAATAAAGGAAAAGCTAGTGGATTACTGGGTATTGGTATTGATGATGCTGTGAGAATAGAAGTACAATAAAAAATGCTAATTGATGTTTGCGCTTTATAAAAAAGAATTAGCCACTTATTTTCATTCACTTATAGCTTATCTGGTAATTGTCGTATTTTTGATAATTATCAGCTTATTTCTTTGGGTTTTTCCTACAGAATATAATGTGTTAAATTTCGGGTATGCGAATCTTGATTCCTTTTTTCTTATAACTCCGATCGTGTTTTTATTCCTGATACCGGCCATCAGCATGCGTCTTTTTGCCGAAGAAAAAAAATCAGGAACTATTGAATTATTATTTACCCGGCCACTTTCGGAAATTGAAATTATTGCAGCTAAATATCTGGCAGGGTTCAGCCTGATACTGATTGCACTTCTCCCAACTATAATATATGTTTTTACCGTTTATCGCTATAGTTTTCCTATCTCCAACATCGATTTAGGCGTTATTTGGGGTTCCTACCTTGGTCTATTATTATTAGCCGCAGCTTTTTTAGCAGTTGGCATTTTTGCTTCCTCACTAACAGATAATCAGATA
>JAZDJM010000016.1:0-2594 GCA_043804305.1 Bacteroidota bacterium | reverse complement strand
ACAAGTGATTGCGGCATGTACTTGAAACCTGACCGCAGATAGCAGTGTGATTTTATAGGATTTTTAAGAAGTTTATAAGAATTTATTGATTTAACTTTACACAAACCGGAGCCTCTGCTTTTCATAGCATTGTCCGTGTTATAGTGCGTTTTTATTTTAATCAGCATCTCAAAGAGAATCGTCTGTAAGTCCCGGTTGACATTTAAGAGTATTATAAATGAAGCCTTATTTATTAATCTGTTCAACCAATAAATTCTTTAAATCATCATAATCCAAATGCATTAAATCCCCATTTACGATTTTGCCGTTTTTATCAACTAATGCATAGTGAGGAATGCCATATATATTAAATTTTTGGACCAGAAAATTCCATTCATCTTGTGACACTCGAAAATGTTCTCCTTTAATTTTTGGGATCATTTCTTCATATGTTTTTTCCGGCGATGTTGGATTAGTAATATAAACAAATACAATGTTTTTGTTGGCTAACTCAGCTTTTAGAGGTTTAATTCGCTCAATACCGTCACGGCAAGGAGCACACCAAGTAGCCCAAAAATCAACGTAAATTACTTTCCCCCTGAACTTTTTTATGATCGAATCAAATATCTCATCACCTTCGGTTTTAACCTTTGTAGTATTTGATGAGCTATTCATTTCCAGTTTTGCCTTTTTCTGATAAAATTCTGAAATAGCATATTCATTTAGATAATCCGTACTGATTTCACTTTTTACTTTTTTGAAATCTTCCTCACTCAATACCCCTGAAGAATCATTTATTTTTTTAAGATAATTTTGCAGCAAATTAATATCAGCAGGTAATCCTTTTGAACTTCCAAAAATCTGTTGAAGATTTGAATTCAGATTTTCCTGGTAATACGTATCAGCTATTTTTGATAACTCAGTCATGTATTTTTGCTGGAATTTTTGCATTGTCATACCATAGTCGTTATAGAATTTTTTTTCCATAACATCATCATACTTATTACTCAGGTATGTTTTTACAAATGCAAGCATAGCTTTTTCTTCTTCTGTAAATTCAACCTTTCCTTTTTCAAGCTGAGAAGTTAATGCGGAAATTAAATAAAAGCTAGACCCTTGTGGCCGATTTATATCCACATATTTTAATGCTTGTAAAAGGTAAAAATATTCACTGCTTATAAAGGCACAACCGTTATTGATAGGTGTATCTTTTATTTTTCTCAGTAAATTAATATCAATCTCTCTTGGTATGAAGGGTTTTTGCTCTTCTGCTTTTAATGATCTATTAGCATAAAAATTAGCCATTCTAAGGTTTTGATTAAAGGTGATAATATTTCGAGCCGCCCAATATTCAATGTTGAGGTTTTGTATTTGAAATACTTTAGCACTAACCGAATGATCAGTTTTGAACTTATTTAATATATCTTGTTTCTCTTTCTTCAATGCCAATACGTGATCCACATATTCATCCTGATTCATTTCTGTGATTCCATCTGTAATCGAACCCATATTGGAATTAATGGTTTCGGTTTCCCGAAGCCCAAAATTTACCTCTGCACTTTCGCCAGAGAAGAGCGATGGGTATTCAGGTATCCACGAATTTATCAACTGGAATAAATCTTTCCCGGGCTCAAAAAATACACTTTCAGTTCCTGACGGTAATTTCACTGAAATATTTTGGGGATAGTCCAGCGGAAACTCAACATGGAAGGACCCGTCATCAGCTATTTTTACAATATAGGATTTCTGAAGGTTCGTTAACTGGTCATAAAAACTAATTAAACCTGTTTTTGTCGCCAGACGAGTAGTAAATCCGTGAATAAAACCACTATAGATAACTTTTCCGGGTTGCAAAACGGGAGCTTCGAAAGCTTTAGAATCAGTATATTTGAAATTTTTCAGTATCGATACATCTTTAGTAAATCTGTTAAGTTCATTTTCTGAAGGACCTGATTGGCAAATACTTTTACCATCAGATTTTACCAATATCCTTGTCTCCTGACCGTTCTTTGTTAATATTATTTCCAACAGATCGTTGATCGGTTTTACAGATTCATATTTCCATACGTTATTGTCATAAACGGCAAGTGAATCGAAAAAGCTAAAGGCCCAGTTGCCATTCTCGGGAGAGAACCAATTTCCAAGTAATTGGTTTGGAATTACTGAGTGAATGACTTTTTCCCTGACAGCAATATCAAAAATTTGCCAGGCATTTTCTACAGGTTCCCCGAAATCAATTTTACTTACTTTAGGATCAAGCCGCGGAAAGAAAAGGCGGTACGAAATTTTATCTTTACCCTCCTGCCAATTTATCATTTTGGTCATATCTACGCCCTCTGCTTTTATCACATACAACTTTGTGGTATCTCCAACTGGTTGGATGTAGCTTTTTTGATGTACAGCAACCCACCCACCCATTGGAATTTTAACAGTAAATGATAAGATTGTAGCTTCACGAGTCAGTTCAATCTTTGTTAATCTAAGATAATTGGTAGGTGACATCCCATATTTGGGATTTTCTATGATTGTTTGCGCCGAAACAGCACCAACAAATCCCATAAAAAGCAGTACAAAAAGTAAGTTTTTCATGACTTCAATTTTTAGATATTGGTTTA
>JAZDJM010000015.1:0-5142 GCA_043804305.1 Bacteroidota bacterium | reverse complement strand
CAGATAATTTCAAATTGGTATATACCGAGAGTGCAAATGCAACTTTCCCATTCTGGAACGGTGAAAACATCAGAAAAGATGTGGGAGTTTCAAAATTAGCTGTTGATGCATTAAGAAATCTGAATGACAGGCGTTTGTTTTATTTTGCTGAACCTGCTGCATACTTAATAACTGCTGGTAAATTAGAAAATGATTTTACAGCTTACGAAGGAGCTCCGTCTGAATTAAATGCTAGTGCATTGGCGCTTAATCACCAAGGTGGTAAATATTCCACTTTAAATAAGCGTTATATTAATTATAAAGCAGGCGATCCTACTCTCTTTTTTACTTATTCAGAGCAATGTTTCATAATTGCAGAAGCGATAGAAGAAGGATGGGTTACAGGTAACTCGCAAACCTATTATGAAAATGGTGTAAAAGCAATGCTCGATTATTATAGAACTTTACCATCGGCTGCAACAGGCACCCATGGAATGGCTATAACACAGGCATATATCGATGGATACTTTACCGGTGCTGCCGCATATGCTGCAACAAAAGCAGATCGCTTAAAGCAAATTTTAACCCAAAGATGGCTTATCGATTTCTATCAAGGTCATGGCGGAGATCATTATCCTCAATTCCTTCGTACAGGAATACCAGTTTATCCTCTTGATCCAACTACAAGTATGAATCCTGACGATCCAACTGTATATCCAAAACGATGGAAATACCCAACAGACGAAGCAACAAAAAATCCGGAAAATTACCTGAAAGCAATTAGTGATCTTGGGGGATATGATGGAATTAATATTGTCCCATGGTATTTAAAATAAGCATTTATTGCAAAATTGCATATTTGTAAATAATAATGCTGTTTTTACAATAAGTTATAATTAAGTACTTAAGTTAATTCTTGAGGATTTTTAGAACTCCTCCTAAATGAGGAGGAGTTCTTTTTTTTTTCGGAATCAAAAGTAATTTCGTAATCTATTGATATAAAATAAAGTAGGCATCAAACAATTTGAAAATTTAAAAATTCATTTTGTCCTGTGTACCACTAAATCTTTAATTTAACGAGACCAATCACTATGAGTGAACTATATAAAATTGTTACAATTTGGATTATTGCATCTTTTTTATTGCTAATCGGATGTAAAGCAAGCGAAACAGTGAAAAATAATCCGTTCGAAAATAATTCGGTTGTTGCCCATCGTGGCGCATGGAAAGATTACAATCTGCCGGAAAACTCGATTGCATCATTACGAAAAGCAATTGAGTTAAAATGTGCCGGCTCCGAGTTTGATGTAAGAATGACCCTCGATGATTCACTGATAGTATTTCACGATACAACGCTCGGCAATCTGAATATTGAAAAAACAAAATATGAGGTACTGAGTAAATTTAAACTTTCAAATGGAGAAAAAATACCAAGCTTACGAGAATATTTAAGAGCAGGCATCAAAAATAATCAGTCTACAAGATTGTTTTGCGAAATAAAACCATCCAAAATAAGCAATGAAAGAGGAATTTATATTTCAAATAGAGTATTCCAATTGGTAAATGAAATTAATGCTCAGCCTTTTGTTACATACATTAGCTTTAATTACAACATCTTAAAAAATATTCGCAAGTTAGATTCAGCAGCTGCAACATTGTATTTGGAAGGAGATAAATCTCCTAGGCAATTGGTTGATGATAGAATAAGTGGAATGGACTATCCGGTTTCGAGGTTTCAGAAGCATCCTGAATGGATTGAAGAGGCAAAGCAAAACAAGCTGATTTTAAATGCATGGACAGTGAATGATTCAAATGCAATGGACTGGCTATTGACTCATAAATTCGATTATATTACCACCGACATGCCCGGACTTTTACTTGATAAAGTGAATCGCATTTCAAAAAAGACTGAAGAATACCAATTGGTTTGGTGTGATGAGTTTGAGTACAACGGTTTGCCCGATTCCACTAAATGGAACTATGAAGTCGGTGGCAATGGATGGGGCAATAACGAAAAACAATTTTATTCCAGCAAATTACTCGAAAATGCAAATGTTAATAATGGGAAACTTCATATTGTCGCACTTGAAAAAGAATTTGAAAATTCGAAATACACATCCGCACGATTAACTACTTATCAAAGGTTTTCGCTACAATACGGCAGGGTTGAAGTAATGGCTAAAATTCCACAAGGAAAAGGAACATGGCCTGCAATTTGGATGCTTCCCGAAAGCCTTCGTTTAGGCATTGAAAAATGGCCCCTTTGTGGAGAAATTGATATTATGGAGCACGTTGGAAAGGATCAAAATGTAGTTCACACCTCACTGCATACTGAATTGTATAATTTCTGGAAACAAAGTCAATATACACACTTCGAAAAACTGGACGATGTTTCAAATGCATTTCATTTATACTCCATTGATTGGACTCCGGAAAGCATCAAGTTTTTTATAGATAATCGTTTGTTTTACGAAGCTATCAAAGGAGAAAATGGAAAAGATTCAACAAACCTCGGCTGGCCATTTGATAAGAAATATTTTTTAATATTAAATCTGGCAATAGGCGGAAATTGGGGCGGAGAAATTGACAATTCAATTTTTCCTGTTGAAATGCAGATTGATTATGTAAGAATGTTTCAAAAACATTAATCAAACAAAATGAAAAAAATACTGTTTTTATTTATAGTTCTCTTTTTAGGTTTATCCAGTAATGCTCAGTCTTTTAGTGCAATGACTTACAACATACGTTTAAATGTTGCAATAGATGGTGAGAATGCCTGGCCTTTGCGAAAAGAATTTCTTTGTTCCCAGATACAATTTTACGAACCCGATATCTTTGGAGTTCAGGAAGCTACACCAGATCAGGTTAATGATATTTCACTCTTTTTTCCGCATTACAATAAAGTTGGTGTTGGGCGGGATGGCGAAGGAAAAGGCGAATCTTCAAGTATCTATTTTAAAAAAACCAGATTCATTAATTTGGAATCAAACACTTTTTGGTTATCTGAAACTCCTAATGAGATTTCAAAGGGTTGGGATGCTGCATTTAACAGAATCTGTACCTATGTTTTACTTAAGGATAAAAAATCGAAGAAATCTTTTTATGTTTTCAACACCCATCTTGACCACATCGGTGAAGAAGCCAGAACCAAAAGTATTCAACTGATTCTTGATAAAATCTCAGAAATAAATCATAAAAATTATCCTGTAATCTTTATGGGTGACTTTAATTCAGAACCCGATTCACAAAGAATATTGAGTTTGAAAAAACTAATGAATGATTCGCGGGATATCACAGAGGAAAAACCTTTTGGTCCAAGCGGTACTTTTAATGGTTTTAATCATGATGTTGCTGTTCCTAAACTTATCGATTATATTTTCCTTTCGAAAGATTCTAAACTAATAGTAATGAAATATGCAATCCTAAGCGATTCAAAAGATCTTAAATATCCTTCTGATCATTTCCCTGTGTTTGTAAAATTAAACTACAATAAATAAATCTTAAAATATGATAAGTATAAAAAACATAAGTAAATTTCTATTATTATGGCTGATAATCGCAGCTTGTACCAATGTGTCTGATAAAACAACAATGTCAAATATTGGTGGTTTTAAAATTGATACAATAAAAGGAAATGGGCTTGTCTATACAACTTCGCATAATTCAAACTTAAAACTTACCCTTACTGATACAGTTCTTTTTAAATCGTTTAAGCAATCGCTCGAAACTGAAGTTGTAATCGTTGTTGATCCCGACAAGCAATTTCAAACTTTTTTAGGAATTGGATCCTCGCTTACAGATGCTGCAGCCGAAACCTTTTATAAATTGTCGGAACAAAAGCAAGCCGCTTTTATGGAGGCCTATTTTAATCCTGAAAAAGGCATTGGATATACATTGGCCAGAACGACAATTCATAGCTGTGATTTTTCAAGTGGTTCTTATACTTATATTGATGAGCATGATTCGAGCCTAATGTCTTTTAATATTGAACACGATAAAAAGTATCGCATTCCATTTATAAAAAAAGCAATCGAATCGGCGGGTGGAAAATTAACACTTTATGCCAGCCCTTGGAGTCCACCAGCTTTTATGAAAACCAATAACACTATGGTGCAAGGCGGAAAGCTTAAAAAGGAATATTACCAGGTTTGGGCAAATTATTTTGTAAAATTCATCAATGCTTACGAAAAAGAAGGAATCCCGGTTTGGGGCATTACCATCCAAAACGAACCCATGGCTACACAGCGCTGGGAATCTTGTATTTATACCGCTGAAGAAGAAAGGGATTTTCTAAAATATAATTTAGGGCCAACACTCGAAAGAGCAAATATGAAGGATAAAAAAATTATTGTTTGGGATCATAACCGCGACATGATGTTTCAGAGGGCAAGTGTAATTTTTAATGATCCTGAGGCTTCAAAATATGCATGGGGAACTGGATTTCATTGGTATGAAGATTGGAAAGACGGTAAACCAATGTTTGATAATGTTGCAGCCGTTCATGAGGCTTTTCCTGATAAACATTTGCTTTTTACTGAAGGAACTAACGAGAGCTATGATTTTTTGCGTATTGAAGATCCGAAACTCGCCGAAAGATATGGCAGAGCAATGATTAATGATTTTAACAATGGAACAGTAGGATGGACAGATTGGAATATTTTATTGGATGAAACCGGTGGCCCCAATCATGTTGGGAATTTGTGTTTTGCACCGGTTCATGGCCAAACTGTAGATGATGAACTTATATTTACCTACTCTTTTTATTATATCGGGCATTTTTCAAAGTTTATTAGGCCAGGAGCAAGAAGAATATCAAGCGCCTCAAGCGGAAACAGTTTATTATGTACATCATTTATAAATAAAGATGCCAGCCTTGTAACCGTAGTAATGAATACATCAGATTCTGAAATAAAATACAGGTTACAAATAGGGTCAAAAAACACTGATCAAAGCATTCCGGCACATGCTATACAAAGCATTACTATTAAAAATAATTAATGGCAGTTAACCAGTAAAAGACTCATACTATGCAAAAATCATATACGATTATCATAAGTTTAATAGTAGCCATGGGAGGCTTTCTATTAGGATTCGACAGTGCGGTTATATCGGGAGCGATAGGAGGGATACGCAGCTATTTTGAGATGACAGACTGGCAGCTTG
>JAZDJM010000014.1:0-17152 GCA_043804305.1 Bacteroidota bacterium | reverse complement strand
TGCTTTTGCTTTAAAACAATTAAGCGATTTAATCAGAGCATGCGCCTTTGTTGAATAGACCAAATGACCAACCAAGGCATCTTCGCTCAATTTCATATCGTGAATATAGACGGATTCACCACTTACGTGAAAGCGTATGCTATCGTGCTCAATTGAGTTCATACTTTTGATTTATTAGCCAAAAATAAGAAAAACCCATCAGTATTAAAACTCCGGGGATGGAAATTGTAAGATTTAGAATCCGAGCAGCTTTTCAATTGGAGAACTTCCGCCAAACAACATGGTTTCCGGGTTTTCGAGCATTTCTTTAACTTTCACCAAAAAGCCAACCGATTCTTTCCCGTCGATGACACGGTGATCATAAGAAAGGGCAACATACATTATTGGATGTATTTCAACTTTTCCATTGACAGCTATTGGTCGCTCTAAAATATTATGCATGCCTAAAATAGCACTTTGAGGCGGATTAATAATTGGTGTAGATAACATCGACCCAAAAACTCCGCCATTGGTTATTGTGAACGTACCTCCAGTCATTTCCTCGAGACCTAGCTTTCCGTTTCGTGCTTTTACGGCTAATTCTTTGATGGTGTGTTCAATTTCGGCAATGCTTAGTGTTTCGGCATTTCGAATAACCGGAACTACCAGTCCTTTCGGAGAACTTACCGCTATGCTGATATCTGCATAATCGAAAGTAATAATTTCTTCTCCATCAATCATGGAATTAACCTGCGGGAAGTGATGTAAGGCTTCTGTAACCGCCTTTGTAAAAAACGACATAAAACCCAATCCTATCTCATGCTTTTCTTTGAACAGATCTTTGTATTTTTTACGAATCTCGAAAATCGGCGACATATTTACTTCATTGAAAGTAGTAAGCATGGCCGTTTCGTTTTTTACAGCCACCAATCTTTGAGCCAGTTTCTTTCTTAAAAGCGACATTTTTTTGGAATCCTGATTGCGTGTTCCTCCCCAGGAATAAGAATGGGCAGCGCTGTTTTTAGGCAGATTATCTTTAGATTCGAGATAAAATTCTACATCTTTTTTTCCTAGTCGAAGTGATTTATAAAAGCTTGTAATTTCAGACTCGCTGATATTTTTCTCTTGCATTAGTTTTTGAGCCAATGGGGAAATTCGAATATCAGAATCCTGAAGTTCAGTTTTAACCTCTTTTTTTTCTTCTTTGGGCGAAGGTTTTTCGGCAATTGTGGTTTTCTCGGTTTTTTCCTTGTTTGAGGTTTCAGCTATTGGAGTTTTAGGAACTTCAACACTGGAATCAATGCTGCAAATCACTTTTCCGACCTCAACAGTTTCGCCCTCTCCCACCAAGATTTTAATTCTTCCGGAAGACTCAGCGCTAACGCTTAGCGTTGCTTTATCGGAATCTATTTCAGCAATTTCCTGATCTTTTTGAACCAGACTTCCATCTTCAACCAACCAGGAGGCAATTTGCACTTCGGTGATTGATTCACCGGGACTGGGGACTTTTATTTCTACAATCATTTTGCTTTGTTTTGTTCTATTTCAAGTTTAAAAGCTTGCCAATTATTGCCAATACAAGCCATTTTACAAACAGTTCCTATACGAGGACAATCCGTACATTCTTCAAACACTTTTTCAACAATTTTTTGCTGTTGTTTTTGATGGAATTTGCTCGACCCGGTTGCCGGACTTCCGGTTGCAGGCCGCGCAATTACAAATAAATTAAGATAATCGAGTTCTGTTCTTATAAACGGACTGGCACCCATATTGTATGGTTCTTCCTGCACCCACATCAATTGATCTGCATTTTTATATTTTGCAATTATCTTTTCAATTTGAGTCTTGGGCAATGGATAAATTTGTTCCAGACGAATAATGGCCAGATTTTCATTTTTTATAGCTCTTTTTTCTGCAAGTATATCATAATACACTTTACCACTGCAAAAAGCTATTTTAGTAATTTTTTCGACTTCAGCACTTTCGTCATCAATTACTTCAACAAAACCACCCTTTGTAAACTCTTTTACATCAGAAACAGCTTCGGGGTGACGCAACAGGCTTTTTGGAGTAAAAATTACCAAAGGTTTGCGGAATTCCCTTTTCAACTGGCGGCGCAAAACATGAAACATATTTGCGGGAGTTGTAACATTTACCACCTGAAAATTATTTTCGGCACATAAGGTCAAAAAGCGTTCCATTCTTGCACTTGAGTGTTCAGGCCCCTGACCCTCAAAACCATGTGGCAGAAAAATGACCAAATCGTTCATTACGTTCCATTTATCTTCGGCACTGCTTAAAAACTGGTCGAATATAATTTGAGCACCATTGTTAAAGTCGCCAAACTGAGCTTCCCAAATGGTTAATTCCTGTGGTGTTGCAAGCGCATAACCGTATTCAAATCCTAAAACCCCATATTCCGACAGCAATGAATTGTAAATATAAAACGGAGCCTGTTTATCACTCAGATTTTTTAAAGGCGTATAGGTTTCTTCAGAATCGTCGATGGTGAAAACAGCGTGACGGTGAGAAAAGGTGCCACGTTCAACATCCTGGCCACTGATTCTTACGGGAATTCCTTCGTTTAATAATGATCCGTAAGCCAAGAGCTCGCCCATTGCCCAATCAAGTTTTTGATGTTTAAACATCATTTCATTCCGAGCTTTTTGAAGACTTATTATTTTCCGGAAGAAATTTTTATCTCCGGGTAATTCAGTAATTTTTTTGGCAATTTCCTGAAGCACTTTCAAATCCACACCTGTTTCTGGTGATTTTTCAAAATCTGCTTTAGTTGCTTTTCTAATCCCTATCCATTTCTCACTTAAAAAAGAAGTTATTTTGGCGCTGGTAATTTTTTTTGCACTTACCAAAGATTCTTCCAGCAGATCGTAAAACTCTGATTCCATTTTATCGGAAGCTTCAGCATTTAAATCATTTTGTGCAATCAGTTTTTTTGCATAAATTGTCCGTGGATCATCATGATTCTCAATGGCTTTATATAAAACCGGTTGGGTAAACCGCGGTTCATCACCTTCGTTATGGCCATATTTTCGGTAACACAGCAGATCGATAAATACGTCCTTTTTAAATTTCTGACGATATTCCATAGCCAGCATGGTAGTAAATGCAACCGCTTCGGCATCATCGCCATTAACATGAAAAACAGGTGCCAGAATGGTTTTTGCAACATCGGTGCAATAGGTTGAAGTTCGGGCATCTAAATAATTGGTAGTAAAACCAACTTGATTGTTTATCACCAAATGAAGCGTTCCTCCAACCGTATATCCTTTTAATTTAGACATTTGTGCCACTTCGTAAACAATCCCTTGCCCGGCAATGGAAGCATCGCCATGGATTAGAATTGGAACGATTGAATTTTCTGTTATTTCTGTATTTAAATCATCGATTCTGGCACGTGTAAGGCCGGCAACTACCGGATTTACAGCCTCCAGATGTGATGGATTTGGAGAAAGAGTAAGTGTGATTTCCTTTCCTTTATTGGTTTTGGTGCGTGATGTAAAGCCAAGGTGATATTTTACATCGCCCAACAAATAAGAATCTTCGTACTCATTTCCTTCAAATTCGCTAAATATTTGATAATAAGGCTTGCCCAAAATATTTGCCAAAACATTTAACCTTCCGCGATGAGCCATTCCAATCATAAATTCATCAATCCCCAATTCATTTCCTTTTTCAATGGCTGCATCAAGAGCGGGGATAAGCGATTCGGCGCCTTCGAGGGAAAAACGCTTTTGACCGGGAAATTTTTTGTGGATAAATTTCTCGAATCCAACAGCTTGCGTTAACTTTTTAAGAATGGTGTTTTTTTCGTCTTTCGAAAATACGGGTGTATTTCTTGAAGATTCCATTTTGGTTTTTAACCAATCAATTTCTTCAAGATTCCGAATGTATACATATTCAACAGCAACCGACCCACAATAAGTTTGATCGAGCAACTGAATGATATCTTTTAATTTGGCAGCTCCTAATCCAATTTTTTTTCCGGCCTCAAAGGTTTTTTCAAGATCGGATTTTTCCAGGTTAAAGTTTTCATAATCAAGGCTTGGAGCATATTTTCTGCGCTTTCTAACCGGATTTGTCTTTGTAAATAGATGTCCGCTTTTTCGATAAGCTTCGATTAGATTGATGACTTTATACTCAGAATTAGAAACCGTATCAACTTGATTGTCATAATTCTTACGGGAAAACTCAAAGCCTTCAAAAAATTTGCGCCAACCGAATTCTACTTCGTCGGGATTTTTAAGAAACTGCTCATATAAATTTTCAATTTCTTGCGGATTTGTATTTAAATAGGAATATTTATCCATCATTTCTTTTAGGTATGAAATAGATTAAATCTGTTATTAATTTAAAATGAATTTAAATAATAGGCAAAAATAAAAAATTATAAAGCAAAACCACGAATTAAACATTCGTTTTTCCGTTTGAATTTTGAATTGAAGGGATAAAATTAAATTTCTTTCAATTTGAAACCAACACTTTTCATATCATTCCAGAATCCCGGATACGATTTTGCCACTACTGAAGGTGAATCAATTTTTATCTCTCCCAAAATCATGCTTAAAGGAGCAAAAGCCATAGCCATCCGGTGATCAGCGTATACATATACTTTGGTTTTTGCTTGCAGTTTTGAAGATTCCAACACAATTTTACCATTAACTTCAGAGATTTGAGCCCCCAATGCTGATAATTCGGTAACTAAAGCTTTAATACGATCCGTTTCTTTAAGGCGCAGATTATTTAAACCCCAAAATTCACCGGGAATTTGTAATCCTGCGGCTGTAGTAATTAAGGTTTGTGCTAAATCCGGAAAATCATAAAAATCTAATTTAAATGATTTACAGCTGTTTTTGGATTTGCTTAGATGCACACCTTCATTTGTAAATGCTGTTTTTATTCCAAAGTTTTTAGCCCATTCAGCTATTATACTATCACCCTGAATACTGTTTTTTTTCAGGCCAAGTAAGGTTAAATCGAGTTCATCTGCAAAGGCTGCCATTTGATACCAATAAGAAGCTGCACTCCAGTCTGACTCAACATGATAGGTTTTTTTGTTGTGATAGGCTTGTTTTGGTACAGAAATATTATTGCCGTCGCGATAAACCTCAATACCAAATTCTCGCATGATGTTAATGGTCATATTGATATAAGGTGCAGATATTACATCGCCTAACAATCTCATTTTTAGCCCATGTATCATTTTTGGTGCGACCAATAACAATGCGGATACAAACTGAGAACTAATGGTGGCATCAATTTCAATTTCTCCGCCTTTGTGCCTTTTTCCATCGATTAGAATGGGCGGAAAACCTTCTTTTTCCAGATAAGTAATGTTTGAGCCTAACTCTTTCAATTTATCAACCAAAATTCCGATTGGTCTTTGTTTCATTCGGCTCGAGCCTGTAATCAGTGTTTTTACATTTACCCCGGCAGCATAAGCCGTTAAAAACCGCATGGCAGTTCCGGAATCCTGAATATCTAAATTCAGCGAAATGTGGGTTCCTTTCAAACCCAGCATGGATTCCAGCGCCGATTTCAGGATTTTTGTGTCGCTGCTTTCAGAAAGATTTTCGATGGCTAAATCTTCTTTTCCCAATATTGCATCAATAATGAGTAAGCGGGCACTTTCACTTTTTGATGGTGGCAATTGAATGCGCCCGATTAATTTTCGATTATCCTTTTGAATTAAAAAAGCCATGGCTAAGGTAATTTATAGATTCTGCAATCTGATTTTTACTCAATTGAACATTTATTTCACAATTCCCTATTTTTTTTAATAAACTGACATTCAAATTATTTCCGTCCTTTTTTTTATCCTGAAAAACCAGCCTTGCAATGTCATCTGTAAATCTTTTATCAATGAAAAGATGACTGTAATGCTTCTGAAATCTGCTTTCAATTTCAATTTGTTCTTTTTGTGGGAATTTTAAAATTTGAGCGGAAAGGTAAATTTCTGCCATCATTCCCAAAGCCACAGCCTCGCCATGCAGCAATGGTTTTTCAGTGTTTAAATAAAACGATTCCAGAGCGTGGCCGATAGTATGACCAAAATTGAGCATTTTTCTAAGGCCTTTTTCTTTGGGGTCTAAGTCAACAATCTGCTTCTTAATCTTTATCGACTCTTCAATGAAAGGTATTAATGACTTGGCATTTATAGAATTTAGCTTGCTTAATTCTTCCCAATGCGTTTTTTTTGAGATTAAACTGTGTTTAACCATTTCGGCATAGGCTGATAATACCTGAGATTCGTCTAAAGTTTCCAAAAAACGATAATCAATTAATAGTATTTTAGGTGCAGCAAAGACTCCGATTTGGTTTTTATAACTTCCGAAATTAATCCCGGTTTTTCCACCGATAGAAGCATCAACCATTGCAAGCAATGAAGTTGGAATATTAATAAAATCCATTCCTCTTTTGAAAGTTGAAGCTACAAATCCACCTAAATCACTGACTAAACCACCACCCAGATTAATAAGCAATGAATTTCGGTCGGCCTCACCATCAGTAAGCGATTCCCACAAATGAGCGGCAATTTCTATGCTTTTATTTTCCTCTCCCGGATCAATGACCAGCAAATCTGCTTCTGAAAGCATCTGGCTGTCAGCCGATAATAGCGGATAGCAATGCGTATGGGTGTTTTCATCCATCAAGACAAACAGACGTGAATAGGAATGTTTTTCAAGAAATTTATCGAGCGATTCACCTGCATTACTAGTTAGATGAATTTGATACTCCTGAGTCTGTATGATGCTACTTTTACTCATGAAAAACTAAATTATATTTGGCTAATCAAAAATTGAATTCATATAAAGTTCTGAACAAAATTAAGGATAATTTAAATTGAGTTTTGAAATAGAATAGATAGGCCAAAATTCTGTCTATTTCAAGCAAATATGGATGTAGGTACAGTACTGACATTTTTTTTGATCGTCGGTTTGAGAAAAAGGTATTTTCGCATCGAAAAGTTCTTCAAGAAAAAGCATCAACCGACTTTCAAATACATTGAGTGTCTCGGCAGAAATCTCTTCATCGGCATTGTCATTAATAAACGAATAAGGATTATTAATATTCCGGAGTGCAATTATTCCGCTTTGCAGTTTAGCTGAGGGAAAAATATCTTTCACCAACCAGGCATAAAACAATATTTGAGCGGCTTTTTCGTATTTCGAATCCAAAAAGAGAGATTCCAAATCAATGTTTTTAAGTGTACCGGAATCTACCTGTCCTGTTTTATAGTCAAAAACCCGTATCATTTCATTCCATTTGTCAATTCTGTCGACAGTACCTTTTAGTTTTACACTAAGCTTGTTTTTTGATAGCTCAATGGTTTTATCCAGTTTTTTTTCAAGACCAATAATTTCCCAATTCCCGCCTCGCTTGGTATTTGAAATACACAGCCTTTTTTCTTCCCGGAGAAATTCAGACAAATATTTCTCCATAGCTTTGATTGTTAGCAAATTCTGACCGGTATCAACGATTTGATTTGGTGCAAAAGAATTAATTTGAGTTTCTAAAATATCGGGAAGACTTTTTTGCATATCGTCCAAAATACCCGGAGTTATTTTTTTACCATCTACAAGTTTGAACAATTTTTCAAGTACATTGTGTGTTATTTCCCCGAATAAGCGATCATCTATGCTGCTTTCATCCTGAAAAGGTTCATCAATATGAACGATATATCTGAAATAAAACCTTAAAGGACAACTTACAAAATACGAAATGGCTGTTGGTGAGATTCCGTTTTCCGAAAATGATTTCAATTTCTTAAGTATTTCATCTTCTTTATCAATTCGGATTTCAATCTTATTCTGTGGTTTAATTTCTTTAAAATTAAAGAGTTGCTGCTTAAATTGAACTTGTGAATTATATTTAGGCAATTCAAGAAGAAGTTGGGTAATAAATCTGCTTTTCTCGGCCCCGTATAATTTGTCGGCCGAAGTGCTATAAACGATATGTGCGCTTTTAGCCCTTTGCAGGAGCCTGTAAAAATGATAAGCAAAAATGGCGTTTTTTTCTTTATAGGTAGGCAATTTGAAAATGCGTTTAATATCAACCGGTATAAATGAATTGCTCATTTTTCCGGAAGGTAAAATATTTTCATTTGCCGAAAGCAGAATAAGATGCTCAAAATCAAGCACCCGGGTTTCGAGCAATCCCATTAATTGTAATCCTTTAAGCGGTTCACCATGAAAGGACTGAGCCTGATTTCCAATTAATTGTTCGAAAACAATTTTGAATTCCTGTAAATTATCCGGAAAACTAAACTTCTGAATCCGGTCTGATAAACGGTTCAATAATTTGGAATAATTCAAAAAAGCCTCCAAATCAGAAGAAAAACGCAGCGCTTGTTGCTGTTCAAATTCTTTATATTTTGCTAAAAAATGATAAATAAAGTCATGGAAAAAATTAATCGCTTCGGTAGCATTATTCCTGAAATCTCTGAATAAATAAGAAATATCCTTATGCCCGTTTTGATTAAAAACTTCACTTAAATCAGCAATACTCCAAAACAGCTGTTTTTTTAAATCTGATCTAAGTGCTTCATTGTTAATCAATAAAGATTTAACTATGGGGTTATTTAACAGTTGCAGTATATCGTCTCTTAAAAACCGTACTACGGATAAATTTTTAAGTTTTTGCTGTCGCTGAGCATTAAACTGCATCCTTAAAAATAATCGAAACACTAAATGAGCCGCAGTATTTTTAAGCGGATAACCCATGGTAATATTGGTTTCTTCCAAAACCTTTTCATCCAGACTGTTTAGGACCGGAACCAATAGTGATTCATCTGCCAAAACAAGTGCACTGTTGTTTAGTTTTTCTTTTCGAATCAGTTCTGAAGCAATTTTCGCCTGACTCACTGCTTTTGGAGCAGCAATAATATGGATTTCTTTGGCCTGCCGAAAATGATTTGATAAAACGGTCTCATCGAAATTAAACCACTCGGAATATTTTCTAAAAAACAAACCCGCTTCCTGCATCTTGTCTTTAAAATAATAAGCATCAACATCCCAATAAATTTCCGCTTTCCCATTTTGATATAATGTCCGAATAATTTTTTCTTCAGAAAGTGTTAAAGCATTAAATCCGGCAAAAATTATTTTTTCCCAGCTTTTGTTTGCGGTTAGCTCTTCAATATTCTCAGCCACATATTTATAGGCCAGTCCATTGTAAGCCGTATTTTGAGAAAGGATTTTTTGAATAAAGTATTGGTAATAATCGTTCAGTTTATGAAAGAATGCCAGGTAGTTTTTTTGGAAATCAGACAAGTCTTTTCTCCCCAGATTCCATTCTCGAATGGCATAATCATCGCTTAAATAGGTAAATAAGGTGTTTGCATTTGCCAGATGCATATCAATTTCATTAAAATCGTTAATCAATACCGGCGACCACTGCAAAAAAGCCTCGAACGATTGAGCATTTTCACCTTCTAAATGCTTATAAACTTTAAAAAGTTCGAAACTCAAATCAAGCTGATCCAGAACTGTATAGGGCGAAAGATGTTGAATAAAATCGTCAATTGAAAAAATCTGAGGAACTAAAACAGCCTTTCCTTTTTCTTTTAAATAATGTTTAATAAAAAGTTTTGATCGCCGGTTTGGTGTTATCAGGCACAGTTTACTTAAATCCACAGGATAAGTAAGAAATAGTTTATCAACTAATTCCTGTAAAAAACTGAAGGATTGGCCGGACGACATATTAAAATTTTATTTTTTCAGCTTTAGCCAGTGATTCATGAGTGCCTACATCGAACCACAAATTATCATCGTGAAAATACGCCAGAATTGAATGCGACTTTGACAATGAAACATAAAGATCAATTATTGAGAACTTTTCCTCTGATGGAAATAATTCAATAAATTTTGGTGAAATGATATGAATTCCGGAAAAAGCAGCCTGAACAGTGCGTTTTCTGCTGCATTCGCCTTTCTTTTCGCCACTTTTTAAATTTTCCCAGCCGCAAAGTTTATTTTCGGCATCAAAGTACAGATACCTCGACGAATCTCTTTTGCGAACTGCCAGTGTGGCCAAAGCTCCTGATTTAATGTGAGTTTCCATCATCAGCTTTAAGGCTAAATCGCCGATAACATCCACATTATGAATTAAAACGGCTTCATTTCCCAAAATAAAATCAGAAGCTTTTTTCAGAGCTCCTCCGGTATCCAGAAGTTTATCCTTTTCATCAGAAATAGTTATTTTCAGGCCAAAATTATTATGAATATTCAGAAAATCGATTATTTGATTACCAAAATGATGAACATTTATTAAAACTTCGGTAAAACCGTTTGCTTTTAATTTTTCCAATTGATGCTGAATCAGCGGCTTGCCTTGTATTTTTACAAGAGCTTTGGGCGTATTCTTTGTAATCGGCATTAATCGGGTACCTAAACCGGCAGCAAGGAGTATAGCTTTCACATGTTTATTTGTTAATGCTAAAATACTATTTCTTCAATTATACATTAAAAAAAAGAGCCGAAAAAACGGCTCCGCTTTTATTATTGAAGTTTTATTTTCTTATCCAAATCGTCGACGTAATTTTTGAATTTTTTATCGGTATCCAATAAATTATTAACCGTTTTTACGGCATGCAAAACGGTGGCGTGATCTTTATTCCCGCATTGCTGACCAATAGTTGCCAATGAAGATTTGGTATGTTTTTTAGAAAAATACATGGCCAACTGTCGTGCCTGTACAATTTCTCTTTTACGTGTTTTGCTGTTGATAATATCTAATGGCAGGCTAAAATATTCACAAACCACTTTTTGTATATACTCAATAGAAATTTCACGATTCGTCGATTTTACATATTTATCGATAATTTGCTTGGCCAATTCGATATTTATCTCTTTTTTATTGAGCGAACTCTGCGCCATAATGCTAATCAAGGCGCCTTCGAGCTCACGAATACTGTTTGAAATACTGTAAGCCAGATATTCTATTACATCCTGTGGCATTTCTATACCATCGTTGTATAATTTCTTTTCGATAATTGCTATACGGGTTTCCAAATCGGGAGCTTGCAAATCGGCCGCCAAACCCCATTTAAATCTCGATATAAGCCGGTTGTTAAATCCGGTTAACTCAATCGGGGGAATGTCAGAGGTAATTACGATTTGCTTTCCGTTTTGGTGAAGGTGATTAAATACCTGAAAAAACACATCAAGCGTCTTTTCTTTTCCTGCCAATAAATGAACATCATCAATAATTAAAACATCTATCATTTGATAAAAATGA
This sequence comes from Bacteroidota bacterium, assembly GCA_043804305.1. GTDB lineage: Bacteria > Bacteroidota > Bacteroidia > Bacteroidales > UBA12170 > UBA12170. Next base: position 5,917 of record JAZDJM010000014.1, on the reverse strand, counting down.
ATAAAATCGTTTTGATTTCCATTTCTTATGCTATCAATAAATTGAGAAATAAATTGATTGGAATGCAAATACAGCACCGTTTTATCCGGAAAATTTTCGCGAACCTGCAAGCCTATTGCATGCGATAAGTGTGTTTTTCCTAAGCCTGTGGGACTGTATAAAAACAATGGATTAAAAGAAGTTTTACCCGGATTCTCAGCAACTGCGTAACCTGCTGAACGAGCTAAACGGTTGCAATCGCCTTCAATAAAATTGACGAATGAATTGGATTCAACCAATTGGGAATTGACTTTAACTTTTTTAATGCCTGGAATGATAAACGGATTAGGAAAATCTTTGGACTTTGTTTTATTCATAGAATAAGGCATTGAAACAGCGGGATTATTAATAGATTCTTTGCTTGTAGTAGGCAGTTTCATACTTTTTTTATCCATGCCGGGAACGGCATTGTCCATAATAATACTGTACTCTAACCTGCCGTTGGCACCCAGTTCTTTTTTGATAACCATTTTCAACAACTTAATATAATGTTCTTCAAGCCATTCGTAAAAAAACTGGCTGGGAACCTGAATGGTTAAAACACTATTCGTTAGTTTTAATGGAACAATTGGTTCAAACCAAGTTTTAAATCCCTGAATATTAACATTATCCTGAATAAAGCGAAGACAATTCTCCCATACGCTAATGTGGTCTTTTTCCATATTTTATTAAAAAATTGATTAATAAACCTTTTGTTTTATTGCTAAAACAAAATATTTTTAAATATATGTTATAAATTATTGCGCTCTACAAAAAATTCGATGCCTCAATTGCGCATCACAAAAATGTGTGTAAAAGTATGTGAAAAAATATTTTTTTTTACTTGCCTTTTAATTTTTTTTTGCGTATTATTTAGGCAAATTCTAAAAATTGATTTTTAGTTTAAGTAATTAAATGCCTGATTTATACTATTAATTATCAGAATATTATTAAATTCATGATAAGAAATTATCGACAAAACTAAATATGTAAAAAAGAGCTAAGTATTTGAAATGTTGAGGATAAAATAAACCATTTTGGATTGATAGACGGATTGAAAATTTATCCTCTCAAAAATTTGAACAAGCTAAAAAACGATTTTTGTCCGTTTAGCAAAATTCTATCAAAATTGAATGCAATAAACTGATGAACTTACTAACTTTTAAACATACTTTTTAACAAAAAAACAAATCAATAATCAACTTTTGCATTAGCCAATACTACAATATATTTTCTACTTTTGCACGATATACTGCCAAATAGACAGTCATTCGAAAAAGAATGGTTTTTGTTAAGGGTACAAATTAGAGAAAATAAAAAGTATGATACAACTATTTAGGAAATTAATGGGAACAAAATCCCAGCGCGATATAAAAGCAATTGATCCTATTCTAAAAAAAACATTAGAAGCCTACGAGCATATTTCACAATTAAGTCCTGATGAATTAAGAGCTAAAACCAATGCGTTTAAGCTGATCATTCAAAATGCCATCAAGGATGTTGTAAACGAAATTAATGCATTAACAAAGCAAGTTGAAGAAAGTCAGGATATTAGCATTGATGAAAAAGAGAACATTTATATTGAGATTGACAAACTTACTGAAAGACAATATGAAATAACACAAGAAACTCTTTTAGAAATCCTTCCCGAAGCCTTTTCGGTTGTAAAAGCAACGGCTGCCTTGTTTAAGGAAAATCAGGAAGTGATTGTAACTGCCAATCAATACGACAGAGATTTAGCAGCTAAATTAGACAATGTAAACATTAAAGGCGATAAGGCCTATTATAAAAACGAGTGGATGGCCGGTGGAAATCTGATTAAATGGGACATGGTACATTACGATGTTCAATTAATTGGCGGTATAGTTCTGCACCAGGGAAAAGTAGCCGAAATGGCAACTGGTGAAGGAAAAACCCTTGTTGCAACATTACCTGTTTATCTGAATGCCCTGTCTGGAAATGGTGTTCACTTAGTTACCGTAAACGACTATTTAGCTAAGCGTGATGCCGAGTGGATGGGCATGTTATTCGAATTTCACGGATTAACTGTTGATTGTATTGATAAACATCAGCCAAATTCAGAAGAAAGAAGAAAAGCATATTTGGCAGACATAACCTACGGCACAAATAATGAATTTGGTTTTGATTATCTGCGCGATAATATGACCAGCAATCCCGACGAATTGGTTCAGCGCAAACACAATTATGCTATTGTGGATGAGGTTGACTCCGTATTAATTGATGACGCCAGAACTCCACTCATTATCTCTGGGCCAACTCCAAAAGGCGACAATCAAGAGTTTGAAATGCTTAAACCAAGTATTGAAAGGCTGTATCAGGCTCAACGTAAACTAGTTACTTCATTACTTGCCGAATCTAAAAAGATTTTAAGCTCAAACCCAAATGATGAACAGGAGAAAAAAGGTGGAGAATTGCTTTTTAGAGCTTTTCGCGGTTTGCCAAAAAACAAAGCTTTAATTAAGTTTTTAAGTGAGCCCGGCATGAAAACACTCATGCAGAAAACTGAAAACTTTTATATGCAGGAGCAAAGTAAACATATGCATTTAATTGATGATGAATTGTATTTTGTTATTGATGAAAAACATAACTCCATTGATTTAAGAGAAAAAGGGATTGACTTGATAACTTCTGCCTACGATGAGCCCGATTTCTATATCTTGCCTGATATTGGTGCCGATCTTGCAGAACTCGAAAAATCGAATTTAGCATTGAAAGAAAAAGCAGAAAAGAAAAGCGAGATTTTAAGAAATTATGCCATAAAATCTGATCGCGTTCATACTGTAAATCAATTGCTAAAAGCATACGCTCTTTTCGAAATTGATGTAGAATATGTCATAATCGAAAATAAAATTAAAATTGTTGACGAACAATCCGGCCGTATTATGGAAGGCCGAAGATATTCCGACGGATTACACCAGGCCATTGAAGCAAAAGAAAACGTAAAAGTTGAAGCTGCTACACAAACCTATGCAACCGTTACTCTGCAAAACTATTTCAGAATGTACAGCAAACTTTCCGGAATGACCGGAACCGCTGAAACTGAAGCCGGTGAATTGTGGGACATTTATAAGCTGGATGTTGTTGTGATTCCAACCAATCGCCCCATTGCACGTCACGACCGTGAGGATTATGTATTTAAAACTACCCGCGAAAAGTTTAATGCCGTTACCGACGAAATTGTAGCTCTGGTTGAACAAGGAAGGCCGGTTCTGGTTGGAACCACCTCGGTGGAAACTTCAGAATTGCTTAGTCGGATGCTAAACAGAAAAAACATTAAACACAATGTACTAAACGCCAAACTGCATCAGCGCGAAGCCGATATTGTTGCCCAGGCAGGAAAACCCGGAACTGTGACCATTGCTACAAACATGGCAGGCCGAGGAACAGATATTAAAATCACTCCGGAAGTTAAAGCTGCCGGCGGATTGGCAATTATCGGAACCGAGCGCCATGAATCAAGACGCGTTGACCGACAGTTGCGTGGTCGTGCAGGACGTCAGGGAGATCCGGGAAGTTCTCAGTTTTTTGTTTCGCTCGAAGACAATTTAATGCGCATGTTCGGCTCGGAACGAATTGCCAAAATTATGGATCGCCTCGGTTTGGATGAAGGTGAAGTTATTCAGCATTCGATGATTACAAAATCAATTGAACGTGCTCAAAAGAAAGTAGAAGAAAATAACTTTGGAACTCGTAAGAGATTGCTCGAATATGATGATGTTATGAATACTCAACGCGAGGCAATCTATAAAAAAAGAAGACATGCGCTGTACGGCGACAGATTAGCCATTGACATTTCTAATATGCTTTTCGATTATATTGAGCAAATAGTTACTGAATACAAAGATGCAGGAGACTTTGAAGGACTTAATATGGAGCTCTTGACGTCGGTTTTAGTCGAAGCTCCTTTCGACAGTGAAACATTTGCTAATTCAAAAGAAGAGGATTTAACCGATCAAATCTTTGACCAGGTTTATGCAAATTATAAAACAAAATCGAATGAAATCGGACAAAAAGTTTTTCCCGTAATTAAGGATGTATTTGAGAGTCAAAGCACCTACGAGAATATTGCGATTCCAATAACTGATGGTTCAAAAACCTATAATGTTATCGCCAATTTAGAAAAAGCATACAATAATAGTCAGAAAGAAATTCCACTTTCAATTGAAAAAGGACTTACTCTTAGCATTATAGATAATGCCTGGAAAGAACATTTGCGCGAAATGGACGATTTGAAACAATCCGTTCAGAATGCTACCTATGAACAAAAGGATCCGCTTTTAATCTACAAATTTGAGTCTTTTAATTTGTTCAAAGAAATGGTTCAGAGAAACAATAAAGAAATAAGTAATTTCCTGATTAAAGGCGATTTACCTAAACAGCAAACTACGCTTCGGGAAGCAAAACTTCCAAAATCAGACAGGAATTTAAGAGAAGGACGAGATGATTTACTTTCGCAAGCTCATTCCGATACTCAGGTTAAGCAAAAACCACAGCCTGTTAAAGTGGAAAAACAAATCGGGAGAAATGACCAATGCCCATGCGGAAGCGGCAAAAAATTTAAACATTGCCATGGAAGATAAATTAGGCCTGTTTTGAAGATTTCATTTTTTAATCAGATTTTTCGAAAATAAAAAACTCCTCCCGAACAATCGAGAGGAGCAAAAAACTAATTTATTTATTGACTTAATTTTTCAATTATTTTTTTTCAACTTTAGTCTTACTGCAGCAAGACTTCTCAGTTTTAGCTTCTTTTGAACCGCATTCTTTAGCAGCCGCAGTTTTACAATCTGCAGATTTAGTAGCTGTAGTGCATTCTTTCTTTTTCTCTACTTTCTGAGTTTGTGGCACTTTTTTATCTCCATCACCTTGTGCATTTAAAGTAAAAGAAAGGGCAAAAACTAGAGTTAAGGATACGATTCCAAGGATTAATTTCTTCATGTCAAATATTTTTAAGTTAAATTAAATTGATGATCAAAAACGACAGTTCTTCTACCTTTCTACTGATCAATCGGGGCAAATATACTTTAGCTTTAAAGAAATTGTTGTTAAGCTGATGTTAAACCTTTTTTTAATTCTGTTAATGTGCTGTTAATTCAGTCCAAAAATTTGAAAATTTAAGTTAATTTTGGCAAGATTTCATTTTGACTCAATATTTTAGAACTCTTATACATGAATAAGCGGAGCGGTATTTTACTTATTTTTCTGACTACTTTTGCTATAATTGGCATCGCCATAACCCAAATTTATTGGATTAAAAACGCCTATGAACTAAAAAACGATCAGTTTGAAAAACGAATTGTTATGGGTTTAAAAACCGTTTCGAATACACTTTTCGAGATGCAAAACCAAAGTAGTTGTCAAATATTTTACCAAGACAGCACCAACCTCACAACAAAAAACCTTTTCGACAATTTAAATTACTCCATTTTAGATTCACTAATCAGTGCTGAACTTGTTTGCATGAAAATGGGTATTGATTTTGAATATGGCGTATATTTAAACGGGACTTCACATTTGATAGGCGGAAATTATAAACTGTTTGAAAAACAAATTCTTGATTCCCAATTAAAAATTTCACTTGGCTGTTTACAAAGTGGGAGCGCCTATTATCTTGCACTTTTTTTCCCAAACCGCGATTTATTAATCTTAAGAAATATGATTGGCGGGTTTATACTTTCGGGTTTTTTTGTATTAATTGTTGGGCTTAGCTTTATTTATACCGTTATTATAACATACAGGCAGAAAAAAATTAGCCTGATGAAAAACGATTTCGTTAACAATATGACTCATGAATTTAAGACGCCAATTTCAACCGTTTCTCTTGCAAGTGAAATGCTTTTAAGGCCTGATGTCCAGAACGATAGCGAAAGAACAAAAA
>JAZDJM010000013.1:0-8701 GCA_043804305.1 Bacteroidota bacterium | reverse complement strand
TGCTCAGGCTATAAAACATTTTTATTCTGCCTCTTCCAAAAGAAAGTTGAGTTCATATCAATACCGGATTTTTGGAGAAACTCTATGGAAAACAGATAGTCTGGATAAAGCAGAGAAACTGCTAAAATTTGCAAATTCATTGGCTGAATCTGGTCCTAACTACACTAAAAAAGAAATTGCTGATACTCATTTTTGGTTAGGGTCTTTTTATTTAGAGACAGAACGGGATAAAATGCTTGGGCTGTTTTATTTAAATCTTGCTGTTGGAGGATACAAAACCTCTTTAGGAGAAAAAAATGAAGAATTAGGAAGAGCCTTGTTAGCATTGTCTAAGTATTTTATCCGGGAAAATGATACAAAAAATGCATTAGAGATTATTCAGGCATCAATAATTGCGATGTCACCGGGTTTTTATTCAAAAGATCCCTTAATCAATCCAATGCGTTACCAAATGGGTTCTACTTCAATAACAAATTCTATTGGTTGGAAAGCACTGGCTCTGGCTAAACACTATGAAAAAACAAAAGAGATCAAATATTTAAAAGCAGCTTTCGAATCTTACCAATTAAGTCTGAAAATGGTAGAATCGTATAGATTTTCGCAAAAATATACAAGTAATATAATTCTTAACAAAGAAGTTAACACATTACTAAATCAAGCAATTTCAGTTTCTCACAAACTATACAAACTAACGGATGATAAAAAATATTTCAATGCTACATTTTCATTTATAGAACAAAATAAATCAACTGCTTTATTGGCCAGTTTACAGCGTAACGATTCGATATATTTATCAAATGTACCTGTAGATATCATTGAAAAGGAAAACCAGTTTAAACAAAGTTTGCTGAGTCTTCAGGAAAAAACAAATCCATTTATTACATCCAAAACACAGAATCAGAAATTGATTTTTGCTTATCAAGAACAAAAGCAAAAAGTACAATCAAGCCTGGATAGCATACAAAAAGTGCTTTCAATTATAGCACCTAATTACTACAGGCTATTTTATGGGAACAATATTATTAGTATTGAAGAAGTTCAGGATAAATTATCTAAAGACAAAGCACTAATCGATTACGCCATAACAGATTCGCTTTTAATGATTTATGTTATTTCAAAAGATGAAGCTGAATTGTACACAAAGAAAATTCCGACGGGCTTTAACAATTCAATCCTTAGGCTGCTTCAACTTATCAGGTTCGTAAATACAGATAATAGTCAACCAGATTTCGTTTCTTTTAACGCACTATCGCACGAAATGTACTTATTGCTTATCAATGATTTTTCAAAAAGAATTAAAGGTAAAGACCTCTTAATTGTTCCGGATGGTATACTAAGTTATTTGCCCTTTGATGTCTTATTAACTGAAAAAGTTGAATCTATCAGGCCAGATTACAGAAACCTTCCCTATCTTATTCGTAAAAATGTAACAAGCAGTTTAAATTCAGCGGCAATTTATTTTACCTATTTGCAAAAAAAAGTTCCCAATCATGGTCAAATAATTGCATTTGCCCCAAAGTATAATTTTTTTAGCGGAAATACCCCAGCAACAAATGCAAATTATGACTTATTGCCTTTGCCACATGTGAAAAGAGAAATAGAAAGTATTTCTCAATCCTTTAACCCAAAAATATTTAGCGGAAGCCGGGCAAGTAAAGACAACTTCAACAATTATGCACCAAAAGCATCTGTATTACATCTGGCCATGCACGCAGTACTTAATGATGAAGAACCATTGAAATCACAATTGGTTTTTTCACCAAACAATAATTTTTCGGAAGATGATTTATTTACAGTAAGCGAACTGTTTGGAATTAGACTAAGTGCCGATTTAGCAGTTCTGAGCGCTTGTAATTCAGGAAATGGTAAACTGAATAAAGGAGAGGGAATAATGAGTCTTTCTACAGGTTTCCAATACGCAGGAGTGCCAAGCGTAATAATGACTCACTGGGATGTAAATGATAAATTCAGTGCAGATTTAATGGCGAGCTTTTATACCTATTTAGCCAAAGGGCTGGAGAAAAATAAAGGATTACATCGTGCTAAAATGGATGTGATAACTAAAGGAAATTCAATGTATTCACATCCCTATTATTGGGCTGGATTTACACTGATTGGCAATGAATCAGCAATAGTTTCAAGCAAATCTGGGGCTTCAAGAAGTCTGGAAATAATAATTTCAATACTTATCATTTTAGCCTTTTTTTTAAGAAAATATTTATTCTCAAATGAATAAAGATCAATTATTTGAATTTCTGGAATATAACAGCGCAAAATTTAATCAGGAAGAATTTATTGAGAATGACCCAATTAAAATCCCTCATCAGTTTACATTAAAAGAAGATATTGAAATTTCCGCATTTCTTACTGCAAGTATAGCATGGGGAAATCGTTCTGTCATTATCAGGAATGCATTTAACCTAATGGAAAGAATGGATTTTGCACCGGCCGATTTTGTAGTTAACAGCAGAGAAAAAGACTTGGCTGTGTTTGCAGGCTTTAAGCACCGCACCTTTCAAACCGTTGACTTACAATTTTTTATCCGCTCCCTGCAAAATATTTATAAGAATTATGGCGGATTGGAAAAAATATTCAGCAATGGATTTAAAACCAATGCCAAAACCGCAATTATCGATTTAAATGGCATTTTTAATGCGGTTTATCATGAACCAAGAAGTGAAAAGCATCTATCAAATCCGGCAAAAAATTCGGCAGCCAAGCGTATCAATATGTTTCTGAGATGGATGGTAAGAAAGGACAATAAAGGCGTTGATTTTGGATTGTGGAAAAGCATTTCGCCGGCTGACCTTATGCTGCCTCTCGACGTGCATACAGCCCGAACAGGAAGAGGTCTAGAGCTATTGATTCGAAAACAAAACGATTGGAAAGCTGTTGAGGAAATTACGGCTGCTTTAAAAAGCATCAATCCAACTGATCCTATAAAATACGATTTTGCATTGTTTGGTTACGGAGTAAGCTTAAAGTAGAAATCTCTGCATTAAACTATAAATATAGATTTGAGTGATTATTCATTTGAACAATTAAAACACCTAAATAATTATGAGTATTTTTGAAGCGTAATTTCATTTTATATTAATTTGTAAAATGTTTGGAAAAAGATAAATGAAGAAGTTTGTATTTATATTAAGCTTGATTATTATAGTAATTTCAAATAATTCTTGCAAAAAAGTATTAAAAGGATTTAATCAGGATGGCGAAATCTCTTTTTTAATTCGTTTACCCTCAATTGCCCAGTCAAGATTTGAAGCAAAATGTGTAACCGAAGATATTTTATTATTTCAGGTAAAAATTCAAAGCCCAAACAATTCAGTACAAACTATTGATTTTCAAAATCAGAATTTTAGGATAAACGAAACCTTTATATTTGGAAACCTCGCTACTGAAGATGGAACATGGCTTATAACATTTATAGGAACAAGCGCGCTCACCAATTTAAGTTTTAGTAAAACTCAGCCTTACGAAATGGTAATTGAGGGTGATGATTTTGAATAATGTAACAGGATTTTATTATTTTAATTAAGAATTCTTGTTCTCAGTCAATAAAGCAAACATGACTAAAAATATAAATTTTATAGCACAGGAAAAGAAATTGCAAAACACATCGAATTTGAGGACAAGATTGCATCGAATAATTTTTGAGGCAGATACATCAGCAGGTAAGTCGTTTGATGTGATGTTGCTGGTATTCATCATGTTGAGCGTAATTATAGTTGTTCTTGATAGTGTCCCGGCAATTCATAATGCGCTTCCTGATTTGTTATACAGTATGGAGTGGTTTTTTACAATTATTTTTACAGTTGAATATGTTTTGCGTATTTATACAGTAAATAATCCTTTTAAAAATTACATTTTCACTTTTTACGGCACAATAGATTTTCTTGCAATTTTACCTACATATTTAAGCATATTCTTTGTAGGAACACAATATCTCATGGTCATTAGGATTTTTAGAATGATAAGGGTTTTTCGTATATTGAAGCTTGGAAGATTTATTGGTGCAACAGAATTATTAAAAGAATCGTTATATGCAAGTCGACATAAAATTGCTGTTTTCCTTGAAATAGTACTTACAGTAGTTTTTATTATGGGCTCATTTATGTATTTAATTGAAGGGCCTGAAAGCGGTTTCACAAGTATTCCGCAAGGAATTTATTGGGCCATAGTAACACTTACAACAGTAGGCTATGGAGATATTGCTCCAGTTACAGTATTAGGGCAGTTCGTGGCTTCGGTGGTTATGATTTTAGGCTATGCAATTATAGCTGTTCCAACCGGGATAATTTCTGTTGAAATGCAAAAAGTGGAAGCCGAAAGAAGAAATCATCTCAATACACAGGTCTGCACAAACTGCTATCTGGACAAGCATGAAGATGATGCTAAATATTGTAAAAGATGCGGAACTTCAATCATGGATGTTTAAGAAGTTTACAGAAACACACATTAAAATGAAATATAAGTTAATGAAAATTAGTTATATATAAAATTACTGTTTTTACATTTATAATATTTGTTCACACGAATTAAAAAAACTTAATTTTGCCAGCGTAAAAAATAAGTATATGCTTCGTTCTTTAAATCTGTTAAATTTTGACGATGAACTGGCAACAGGCTATGCCTTAATCGGATATTGGGCATCTTGGTGTGATGCGTGCAAAAGACAAAATCAACTATTGGAAGAGATGGAAAAAGAACTTTCAGAAGAAATTAAGATTTTTACAGTAGACGTAAACGATAATCGTGTAATAAGCAACAAACAAGGTGTAAAAAATGTTCCGACACTAATATTATATCACAATTCAAAACCTATTGAAAGATTTCAGGGACTTCAGCCTAAAGAAATTATATTACAATCAATTTATAAACTTATTCAAAACCAATGATTTTATTAGAAACCAATTTAGCATTAATAATACCAGTGGCTCTTTTAGGTATAGTTTTGTTACTTTTTATTTATCGCATTTATAAAATGCGAGATTTATTGAATTCGAATCAAGGAGTTGAAACCAGCGAGCATACCTTGTTGATTACGGATGCAAATTTTGAAAAAACAATTTCAAAAGGCATTACACTAATCGATTTTTGGGCGCCTTGGTGCGCACCATGCCGTATTCAGGGGCCAATTATTAATGAATTTGCAAACGATATGGTCGGAAAAGTTAAAGTTGGTAAAATGGATGTTGATCAGAATAAAAGAGTGGCATCAAAACTAGGCATACGGAATATTCCTACCATATTCGTTTTTAAAGATGGTGAAATTGTTAAGCAATTTGTTGGAGTTAAACCAAAATCAGTACTGACAAAAGAAATAGAGAAGTTTTTATAATTTCTTAATATTCATAAATAGAGCAAACTAAGCAATTTGGAAATGTTAATAAAGCTTAATATATCGAATTTAACTTGCTGTTATTCTAATAACGATTGCATTTTTTGTAAATTCGATTAATTTTGCCTCATTATTGTTTCCCCAACAAACAAAGAAATAAATATTAAATTATGTCACTAAAGCAAAAATCCTTGGATTTAAGGAATAGAATGCGCGACGCACTTTCCGGTGGTGGAACAAAAGCCATCGAAAAGCAAAAGGCAGTTGGGAAACTCACCGCTCGCGAGCGTATTATGGCTATTCTCGACACAAAGTCATTTCATGAATATGATTTATTTGTAGAGCATGCGGCAAAAGATTTTGATATGGATAAAAAATATTTACCCGGAGATGGTGTTATTATTGGTACGGGAACTATTTTTGGCCATTCAGTATGTATTTACGCGCAAGATTTTACAGTTGCCGGCGGTTCTCTTGGTTATGCACACGCCAAGAAGATCACCAAAATCATGGATCAAGCCATGAAAATGAAGGTGCCACTTATTGGGATAAATGATTCAGGTGGCGCTCGTATTCAAGAAGGTGTAAATTCACTGGCAGGTTACGGCGAAATCTTTTTTAGAAATACTCAGGCATCAGGATTTATACCACAAATTTCGGTAATTCTTGGACCTTGCGCCGGTGGTGCAGTATACAGTCCTGCATTAACCGACTTTGTTTTTGTAGTGGATAAAATTTCAAAAATGTTTATTACCGGACCTGAGGTAATAAAAACAGTGCTGGGTGAAGAAATCTCAATGGAAGATTTGGGAGGGGCGAGAGTTCATGCTGAGAAAACGGGTAATGCCCATTTCTACGCTGAAAGTGAACAAGAATGTTTTGATCAAATTAAACAACTTTGCACCTATATTCCATGGAATAATACCAAGAAAGCAGATCGTTTTCCAAAGAAGCCACCAAAAACAAGATATTATAAAATTGAAGAGGTAATGCCAAGTGATCCTCGTCAGCCTTATGATGTAAGAGATATTATCAAATCTCTGGCCGATGATTCTGAATTCTTTGAAATACAGGAATTATTTGCCCCCAATATTGTAATTGGATTTGCTCGTCTGGATGGGCAGACCATAGGAGTAGTTGGTAATCAACCGCTTGTACTTGCTGGCGTTTTAGATGTAGATTCTTCAGATAAAGCTGCAAGATTTATTCGTTATTGCGATTCTTTTAATATTCCATTATTAACCTTGGTAGATTTACCTGGATATTTACCCGGAGTTGATCAGGAACATGCAGGTGTTATTCGACATGGTGCTAAAATATTATATGCTTATTCTGAAGCCACAGTTCCAAAACTTACCGTTATTATGCGCAAAGCCTATGGCGGAGGTTATATTGCAATGTGTTCGCATCATTTAAGAGCCGATTTTGTTTTTGCATGGCCAATGGCCGAGATTGCTGTAATGGGTCCGGAAGGCGCTGCAAACATCATTTTTAGAAGTGAAATTAACAGCGCAATAGATCCTGAAAAAGTTCGTCAGGAGAAAATTGAAGAATACAAACAGAAGTTCGCAAATCCATATGTTGCTGCAGCCTACGGATACGTTGATGCCGTTATTGAACCAACGGATACACGGAGAATGCTTATTCACGCACTCGAAATTTCTTCTTCAAAAACTATTAAATTAGTGGATAAGAAACATGGTATTCCTCCATTTTAAATCATTGATATGAGTAAGAAAAGAATAATTACCGAAGAATTGTTTGATGAGTTTAATTTTGAAAATACAATTTATTTAACTCGTATTCCAGACAGTTATAAAAACAGAAAAGCCTATAAACCTTTAAACATTAATGAAATTACAGCTTTTATACCAGGAACAATTAGAGATGTTACGATAAAAGTTGGCGACAATGTTGAAAAGGGAGATAGTTTAATGACACTGGAAGCCATGAAAATGAATAATGATGTTAAATCTCCAAAACAGGGAGTGATAAAAAATATATTTATTCAGGAAGGAATGATGGTTAGAAAAAATCAGATTTTGGTTGAAATAGAATAAACATTAAGTTCGAATTTTGAAATCAAGCTTCTATACCAATAGGAGCTTTTTTTCTTTCACCAAACTTTAGTTTCCCAAATGAAATGAAAAGTATACCCAATACACTAATTAATCCTCCCCAAATTTGATGCGTCTGAGGGAATATTCCAAAATAGATAAAAGCCCCGATAAGAACAAAAATAGCTTTGGTGCTTCCCAAAACACTGGTTCTACTGGCTTCAATATATTTAAGTGCCTGATAACCTGCTATTGAAGTTAAAAATGGCCCAAGTAAAGAACCGATAATAATATTCCATAAAGCTTTGTTTGGTATGCCGAGACTTTGACCGGATAATATCAGCGCCAAAATCGAAAAAATAAGTAAATGTAAAGTTCTGCTAAGTGCCATAATTGATGGGCCAAGAATCTGAACATTTTTTTTTGCGATAATCGTACTTATCGAATAAAGAAAACCTGAAAACATCATATAAAATGTACCTTCAATAAACATATTCTTTATTTCAGTATTTCCCTGATAGCTAATGGTAAATGCACCAAAAAGGACTAAAGCAACACCTGATAATTCAAATTTATTAAAGCGTTCTCCTAAAAAAACAAATCCTAAAATAAGTACAAAAACAGGGTTTAAATTTCCAATAAATGAAACAATTGCCGGGTTAGCAACTGTATGGATGGCAAGGAAAAATAAACTTGTTCCTGCAATCTCAAGAATACCGAGAATAAATAATAATATGAATTGCCTCTTTTTAAATGTAAATAAAGCTGATATTTTTTTCCGTTGGAATGCAAAAATCAGATTCCAAATAAAACCTAAAGCAAACCAGTAAGTGCCAAACTGTGCTAGTGTAACCAAATTCAATGCAGCCTTACTAAATATGTAAACATTTGAAACAGCTAATATTGCAATAAATGCAAACAAATAGCCTTTTAAAGTATCGTTTAGCTTAATTTTCATTGGGGGCAAATGTATGAATTCTATTGTGGCAAATTTTTATTTAAGGAGAATTATAGAATTTACTTATCAACTTTCCGACTTCCCTATAACTAAATCTGCTTGCACTTTTCATTATTCTTTCTTTATCAAATTGAGTTGTATTATTTATGGCGTTCAAGAGCGTTTCGGCAAGCAGATTTTCATCCCCGGATTCAATTATAATTCCATTTTCTTCGTTAACAATTTCTTTTATGCCGCCAACATTGGTTGCAATAACCGGTAAACCGCAAACTAATGCTTCATTTAAAACTACAGGAATATTTTCGAAATTACTGAAAATCACCATAAAATCAGCCTGATGAT
>JAZDJM010000012.1:0-5822 GCA_043804305.1 Bacteroidota bacterium | reverse complement strand
CAAAATTATCAATAAAAATCAATTGATTCACATTTAGGCGCGATTGAATAATTAAGTCAATGGCGCTTCTGATGCTTAAGTCAACTAAATTTGGCATAGCAACAAATTCCTGCCCTTTAGCAACAATTGTCACATATACTTTTCGGCCTTTTTTTACTTTTGCACCTGCTAAAGGTGATTGTTTAAACACACCTCCCGGTTTTTCATTGGCGTCGTACAATGAATCAATAAGAATATATTGCAAAAAATACGGATCGGAATTTTCAACAAGGCTATCCCCGTTTAATCCATGTAAATGCGGCACCAAAATATATTCACCATGGTCCGTATAACTTTTTAGCCCGCTTATAACAATAAATAAAAGGACTAAACTTAATCCTAAAATAATTCCTAGTTGTTTAAAAAAAGATTTACTGATGATAAATTGTCTGAAACTCATAATATTTCTATTGTACAACGCTGTTATAACTATATTTTAGTTCAATTTATTGTAATTGACGCAAAGATAATGATATTGCTGAATAATAAATCGTAGCTTTTGGATATAAATTTCCACTAAAAAGCAAATTTGATTGAAATTGGACGGAGGTAGCCTATATGAAGTTTATATTAAGCTCAGGTGTGATTATGGAATTTCATATAAGTTTGTTTATAAAATTGAAGCTTATCCTATATCAGAAAGTTTTTTTTGCTTAGTATTGTATCGAAATTACAGATAATGAAACAAAATATTGCGATTACAGCCGGAGGCGATTCCGGTGAATATTCCATTAGCATGAAAAGTGCAAGAATGGTTGCCAACCATATCGATAAAACGAAATATCAGGTTTATATCATTGAAATAAAAGGAAGCAACTGGAATTATTTAAGCGGAGAGAATAAAAATATTCCTGTAGATAAAAATGATTTTAGCCTAACCATAAATGGAGAAAAGATAAATTTCGATTTGGTTTTCAATATGATTCATGGCTCACCCGGAGAGAACGGAAAACTTCAGGGCTATTTGGATATGTTAGCATTGCCTTATACAACGGGTAATGCCATTAGCTCGGCATTAACTTTTAACAAAGCTTATTGCAATCAAATTGTAAAAGGCAGTGGCATAGCGGTAGCTAATCATGTACACTTGTTTAAAAAGCGTAAATTTGATATTGATGATTTAATGAAGCGGATTAAACTTCCTGCTTTTGTGAAACCTAACCAAGGAGGATCCAGTGTTGGGATGACTAAGGTAAATCACCTCAATGAGTTGGAAGCTGCTATCAATAAGGCCTTTGCTGAAGACGATGAAATATTGATTGAAGAATTCATCAAAGGCCGCGAAATGACTTGCGGGGTTCTTGAATTTCAGGGCAAAATAATTCCCCTTCCTGTAACTGAAATTATTTCAAAAAATGAATTCTTTGACTACGAAGCAAAATACACACAGAGTATGGCCGATGAAATTACTCCGGCAAATATTGTAGAGCGTCAGAAAAAACTGATTCACGATACTGCTTCGAAACTCTATATCATTCTCAATTGCAGAGGTATAGTTCGTTTTGATTTTATCCTCAACGAAGAAAATCTCTGGCTCCTTGAAGTGAATACTGTTCCGGGAATGTCCGATGCAAGTATTGTCCCACAGCAGGTACACGTTGTGGGATATAGTTTAAAAGAATTTTATTCAATGCTAATTGAGGAAGCTTTGAGAAATGGTTGATGGGTTGATAGGTTGATAATCGGTTTTCGAAAATGAAAAAACTTGTATTTGCTACAAATAATAAACATAAAATTGAAGAAGTTGCTCCATTGATTCAATCTCAGTTTCAATTGTTAAGTTTGACCGATATAAAGTGTTTTGAGGAATTACAAGAACCTCATGTAACCTTGATCGAAAACGCCTTTGAAAAGGCCCGTTTTGTGTATTACCGGTATGGTTACGATTGTTTTGCCGATGATACCGGTTTAGAAATTGATGCACTGGAAGGCAAACCGGGAGTTTTTTCAGCAAGATACGCTGGGCTGGGTTGTAGTTTTGAAGACAATGTAAAAAAGGTTTTAAAGGAAATGGAGCATTTTACAAACCGAAACGCAAGATTTAAAACTATAATTGCTCTGATAATTAATGGAAAAGAATATAGTTTTGAAGGTGTTGCGGAAGGTGAAATTATTGCTGAAGTTACTGGAAACAAAGGCTTTGGTTACGATCCAATCTTTCGCCCAATAGGATATTCAAAGACTTTTGCCGAAATGGAGTTGAACGAAAAAAACCAAATTAGCCATCGGGCATTGGCAAGCAATAAACTGATTCAGTTTTTGAATAATTTACACGAATAAATTAACTGGTATTATTTTTCAATTCGTATGCGGGCATCAACTGCCACTATCGATTTTTTTGTTGCCAGCAACGGATTTAAATCCAATTCCTTTATTTCGGGAGCCGCCTGAAGTAAAGCTGATAAACGGACCAAGATATCGGCAAATTTATTTTCATCAATACCTGTTTTCCCTCTAACTCCCTGAATTATCGGATAACTTTTAAGACCTTGAATCATCTGTTTGGCCTGCTGTAATCCAATTGGAGCCAAGCCATAACTAAGGTCTTTCAATACTTCAATAAAAATTCCGCCCATTCCGCATAAAATCAGGTGACCGAATTTTTCCTCGAATTTTGCCCCCACAAATAATTCAGTTCCCGACAACATAGGCTGAACGATTACCGCGGTTGTTTCCGGAATTTGAATCATCCTTTTAAACTCTTTAGCCACAGATGCTGAATCTTTCACATTTAAAACCACTCCACCTACATCCGATTTATGCAAAGGGCCCACAACTTTCATCACCACCGGATAACCTAGCCGCTCGGCTTGTGTAACGGCTACTTCATCTGTTCCGCAGGTGGCTTCTCCTGCTCTTGGAATGCCTGCTCCATCTAGCAAGGAGCGGACTGCTGAGGGTAGCAAATAACCGTTTTCATTGCTGTCGATAATAGCACGGATATAAGCCAAATCAATTTTTGGAAGTTTTTCTGTTTCAAAAATAGGTAATGATGCATTATAAACCCGTGCAAGTGCATTGCCAAGTGTAACTTCATCAGGAAAGTTGATATTTCCTTTTTCAATAAAAAATGCAACTTCTTTTGAAGCTGTAAAAGTGGAAGGCAAGACCGGAAAAATAGGTTTTTTTGAAGTCGTCATTTTTTGATGAAGCAACTCATAAACATCGAAAATAGGAGCAAGGCCAGGTGTGCCAAAAATGACGACCATGCCGTCGATTTGGTCAAAATCATTGTTAACGGCGTCAATAATATAACCTAATTGTACGGCAGTTCCGGTTGCTAAAAAATCAATTGGATTGGCAACCGATGAGCCGGGGAAAAGTTTTGATTTTAATTCGTCAGCTTTTATGCCGCTGATTTCCGGAATTTCCATTCCGCCTTTGGAAAGCGCATCCGTAAGCATAACTGCCGGTCCGCCGGCATGAGTTATTACTGCCAGATTTTTCCCTTTAAGTTTTGGATGCATAAAAACGGAAGCCACAGCAATTAAATCTTCCCGACCGTAACAGCGAACAATGCCTGCTTTCTGAAACAGCGCATTTACTGCTTCATCAGGACTGGCCAAGGCTCCTGTATGCGAAGAAGCTGCACGGCTTCCGGCTTCGGAGGCTCCGGATTTTATTGCTGCTATTCTGCATCCCTTTTGAATCAGGGATTTTGCATGTTTAAGCAGTTTTTGAGGTTTATTTATGGTTTCGATGTACAATAATTTAACTGAACTTGAATTCTCTGCATTGAAAGTTAAATCCAGATGTTCAAGTAAATCTTCAACACCAATTTGTGCCGAATTTCCGACCGAATATATGCCCGAAAAGCTTAAGCCTTTGGTTATTCCTGCTTCCATTATAAAAGCAGCCGTTGCCCCCGAACCTGAAATAAAATCACATCCTTTACTGTTTAGTTTTGGAATAGGTTCGGTGAATATGCTGTGATGAGTTTGAGTTAGAATACCCGTACAATTTGGGCCAATCAAAGCTCCTTTGTATTTATTGATTTGATCAACAATTTGTTTTTCCTGCTCTGCGCCTTCTGCATTCTCCTCACTAAAACCAGCCGAAAGAATGATAAAAGCTTTGGTGGTTTTTTTCTCTGTTAATAATTTAATTGCAGAAAAAGTATATTTTGCGGCAATCGCAATGATTGCTAAATCAATGTTTGGCAAGTCATTTAAATCCTTATAACTTTTTATGTTTTGAACCAGATCTTCCTTTGGGTTTGAAACATAAAGATCTCCACTGAAATTTCCGTCTATTATATTTTTAAGGACTTTTCCTCCTGGCTTGTGAATATCGTTTGAAGCTCCGACTACTAAAATACTTTTTGGATTAAACAGTTGATTTGCAATCATAATTATGGTTTATTGTTTAAATATTGCGCAAAATTAGGGCTTTATTCGCAAAATTAGTGCTAAAAATGATTGCTATTCTATGTAATTTCTTATTTCCTGCCATCCAACCAACTGATCATAGGTAGTTCCAGGAGATCGAAAATAAACACGAATAAAATAAGAATTTGGTGTTTGGAAAAAACTGCCTTCGATTGACGAAACATCAAAAAAATTATTTTTTTATTCTTTTTTGCATATTGATAAGAATAAAAACCTTGCTTTAAAAGCACATTGGCATAGTATAATTGTGATGAAAAATCAAAGTCCATTTTTATGCTATGCCTCCATAGATCAAATCCTCCGGTGATAAAAATGTCTGAGTCTATATTTGGTTCTGAGGTACTTAATAAAAATTTAACAAGTGCATATTCGCTTTCCGTATCTTCATCGTTATATGATTTTGTATCGATAAGAAATTTACCAAATTGCGTAGGTTCATTTTTATATGGACTGTTTTTTCTTGGTTTTGAGAGTATTAGCTCTACTTCATCAATAGAATGGGTTCTATCGATGGAATATACATATTCCGAATTGTAAGACAGGCTACTGAAGTCGAAAAACCGAAAAGTATTTAAGCCCGGAAACACATTTTCACGCTGTAAATTAAAATCAAGTATTCCATCGTTGATAGCAAGAGGTTGTAATTTGTTTATTTGATTATCTGTGCGACCGTTTTGCTGAATTTGTGTAATTATTTCCCTGCTCGGAAAGCGGCTGTTTAAATTAGCTATATTTACTTTAAAATTAATTTCCTGATCTGTATCTCTTTTTTCGGGATTGCTAGCAGCGATAACCTTTCCTCCAATAGTGCACAGCGGATCAACTACATAAAATCTTTTTGTTATTACAGGATTATCTGAATCTCCATTTTGATAAATCTTAACAATATAGTTTCCTGATTTTGTAATTTGAATATTTCGGTTTGGTATTTGCATCCAATAATGAATATATGGAATTTTGGTGTTTTTGGAATACGAATAATCTTCGATAAATGACTCTGTATAGCCTTCAAGGTATTCATTCTGGAAAATATCCGAAGGATTCCAAAATGCATCACAATGGATGAGTGTGAATGCGAAATTCTTATAATCACTATCCAAGTCATCAAATGATAAAATCAGCTTAGATTCTTCATTTAAAAATAAAACAGGTTCACCCATTCGATCTCCAACCGGATAGAACTCAACTGTTTTAATATTTTCATTGAAAATATTATCGGTATAATTATTTTGTCCACTACCCAATGCACAAAAGCAACTGAAAAACAAAACCAGTATAGTTTTCATATTGTTTTTTCTTCAAAAATAAGAAAAGGACTCTATATTTTGAAAGCAAATTAAGCAATTTCATTTCGTTTTAATTAATATGCGATTATTTTAGTTTTTTTAAACTGGG
>JAZDJM010000011.1:0-9772 GCA_043804305.1 Bacteroidota bacterium | reverse complement strand
TTTTCTTTTTGAAGTTCTTCAATGCTGAAGTCAAGATTTGCATGATTAATCATAAGTCAGAATTTAAAATGAACATTTTTAAGTAAACTCAAATTATTGGTTAAAATAAAGTTTTATCTTTACAAAGATGCTAAATAATGTGTTCACTACCAAATAATAGTTTATGAATTTACAATCCAACAAATTATTTAATCGATTAATTGACAAAGGGTTACTTAAGCAAAGAGTATATTCTAATACTTTTGAATCGTTTCAGTTGTTTAAGTCTGAAATATTGAAATTAAAAGAGGAATATGCAGAAAATCCCAAAAGCCATCAAATTGTCTTTGAATTTACCGACCGGGGAAATTTTGAATTTGAACTTAAGTTTGCCGGAGATGTTTTGGTTTTTTTAATGCATACCAATGTTTTTGAAATTCCACGCCAGCACGAGCTTATGCGAACAAATTATATCCGAAACGATAAAAACCGTTCCTATTGCGGCACAATACACATCTATAATTTTTTGGCCGATTCGTTTAAATATGAAAGAGAAAATGATTTGGGTTATTTAATTGGACGCATTTTTATCAATCACGAAAAACATTTTTACATTGAAGGTAAAAATGAAATTGGCATGATTTACAATAATTTTGAGAAATCAGTACTTGACGAATCGTCAGCTCGTCAGATAGTTACATCGGCCATGGAGTATACAATAAATTTCGATTTATTAATTCCGCCATTTGATGCCGTAAAAATGGTAAGCGTTCTTGATATTCAAAAACATACGCAAAGTATGTCGATGCGTACTGCAAAGCGTTTAGGTTATAAATTTCAGGCTGATTAAAAAAGTATAGAAGGGCATCATAAGAAACTTTAAAATCAGCGAGTAGCGATCAGTAGACTCCAATAGAAAGGAGCAATGAACTGTGTTCTATTTCTAAAAAATATAAAAGATAGTCCATTGCCTAGGATGAAATATCTATTTTTTTAGCGATAAAAACATCTGTAAGTAGTATCTTCTTCAACTCTGACCCTAAATTTTACGTCTTTTTCAACTTTAAATGTTTCAAATTCTTTATACAATTTCCAGGTAGTTTCATTTGGCATCTTTACTTCCATTTTTCCATCGGTTACGGTCATATATTCTACGCATGATGTGCCAAATTCGTATTCACCTTTGGCCATAACGCCAATCGTAGCATTTCCGTCCTTAGTTTCGTAAGCAATCGATTTTACTTTACCGTCAAAATATTCGTTTGTTTTAAACATGTTTAATTATTTTAATTCTGTCAAAAATAAAAAAATAGGCCTAAATAAAATCCTATGAAAAAATGAATATATTTGCAGCCGAAAATGAGAAAAATGAAAAAATATAACAAACAGAAAAAAGCCAAAGATTATTAGGCCGGGTTTGTTATGCAGATATAAAATAATCATGTAGAAAGCCCGGACGATAATCGACCGGGCTTTTTTTTTTAAACAGAATAATTATACAGTATGATAATACAAAAATTTGGAGGTACTTCAGTAGGAAATGCCGATAGAATGAAAAATTTAATTTCACTAATTCAATCTGAAAAAAGAAGAATTGTTGTACTGTCTGCGGTTAGTGGGACTACAAATCGCCTGGTGGAGATTGCCGAAAGTTTATATAAACAGGATAAGGCAGAAACCTGTTCTAAAATAAATACTTTAGAGGAAGAATATTTTGTTCTGGCCAACGAACTCTTTGATACACAATCTAAGAAAGAAGAAAGCCACCAATTGATAAAAGCGCATTTTGTGTATTTACGCGGATTTAATGAGCGGGCTTTTACCATTTTACAGGAAAAAGCGGTATTGGCTCAGGGTGAATTATTATCAACAGCTTTATTTCAACTTCTGCTCGAAGAGCGAAATATTCCCTCGGTTTTATTACCTGCACTCGATTTTATGCGTATTGATAAAAATCTGGATCCGGATGAATATTACATCAAACAAAATGTAAATCGCCTAATCAGTCAGTGTGCAGATATTCAGCTTTTTATAACTCAGGGATATATTTGCCGCAATGCCTTTGGTGAAATTGATAATCTGAAAAGAGGAGGAAGCGATTATACCGCTTCATTGCTTGGGCAGGCTGTAGATGCAGAAGAAATTCAAATCTGGACCGATATTGACGGATTGCATAATAATGATCCACGCTTTGTTGAAAATACATCGCCCGTTACTTCACTTTCTTTTGATGAAGCCGCAGAATTAGCTTATTTTGGTGCTAAAATCCTGCATCCTTCAAGCATTCTCCCGGCTAAAAAATCAGGCATTCCGGTGCTCTTAAAAAACAGCATGCGTCCTGAAAAAGCCGGCACATTTATTCAAAATACAAATTTAAAAGCCGGCATAAAGGCCATTGCTGCCAAAGACAATATTACCATCATACGCATTAAATCGGATAGAATGTTATTCGCCTATGGCTTTCTGCGAAAGGTTTTTGAGGTTTTTGAAATTTACAAAACACCCATCGATATGATTACTACTTCTGAAGTGGCTGTGTCCATGAGTATTGATGATACCGGTAGTCTACAGGAAATATTGAAGGATCTTCAAAAGTTCGGCCAAACCGAAGTTGAATCAAATCAGGTAATTATTGCTCTTGTTGGATATATTCCAACCTCTGAGAACGGGTACGCCTATAAAATTTTTGATGCCCTGTATGCCATTCCAATAAAAATGATTTCTTATGGAGCCAGCAATCATAATATTTCTGTGTTAGTTGATCAGAAAGATAAAGTAGCCGCTTTAAACTCATTACATCAGGCTTTGTATGCTAAATAAACAGCTAAAAATGAAAATCGATTTTAAAAGTATTAAAACACCGACCTATATTTACGATTTAGGATTATTGAGAAAAACGCTTGAGCTTGTAAAGACTGAGTCAGAGGCCTATGGTTATCATATCCATTATGCGCTCAAAGCAAACAATGAAAGCAGAATTCTGGAATTGATTTCGGGAAATGGATTTGGTGCCGATTGCGTAAGTGGAAACGAAATCAGGGAAGCTATACGAACAGGTTTTGATGCAAATGAAATTGCATTTGCCGGAGTTGGCAAAACTGATGAGGAGATTAATCTGGCTCTCGATACTGAAATATTTAGCTTCAATTGCGAATCCTTACCTGAAATAGAGGTAATTAACGAATTGGCAGGAAAAAAAAATAAAATTGCACCCATTGCTTTGCGTATCAATCCGAATGTTGATGCAAATACGCATAAATACATTACTACCGGTTTGGAAGAGAATAAATTCGGTATTGATTTATGGGATATTGAAATGGTGTTGAACAGCATGGATGCTATGAAAAATGTCCGATTAAGCGGTTTGCACTTTCATATTGGTTCGCAAATTACAGATTTAGATACTTTTAAAAATCTGTGCAACCGGATTAATCAAATTCAACAATCATTTTATGCCCGGCAAATTATTGTTGATCATATTAATGTTGGCGGAGGATTAGGCATTAATTATCATCAGCCTGATGAAGAGCCTATTCCTGATTTTAAAAGCTATTTTAAAATTTTTCATGATTTTTTGGAATTACGACCAAAACAAAAATTACATTTCGAACTGGGGCGTTCCATCGTCGGTCAGATGGGAGCTTTACTTTCAAAAGTGATTTTTGTTAAAAAGGCAGGTGTTAAAAAATTCCTGATTATTGATGCAGCAATGACAGAACTTATTCGTCCGGCACTTTATCAAGCTTATCATAAAATCGAAAACTTAAGCTCAAACGGAGGCTCAACCGAAAAATACGATGTTGTTGGTCCGGTGTGTGAATCGGCAGATATTTTTGCGAAATCCGTTACTTTACCTGAAAGCAAACGCGGCGATTTTATATTAATTCGTTCAGCAGGTGCCTATGGACAAGTTATGTCGTCGAATTACAATATGCGCGATAATGCCCAGGTTGTTTTTACGGAATAAAGTTCAGAATTAAAATTATCCGGAAAGCCTTTGTAAAAAAATAAGCGACTCAGTGATAAAACTTTATGTCTGACTACTAAGTCGCTCTATTTCATCATAAAGGATAAACAAAGCCTGGAAATTTATTTTCTGCTCAGCAATCTGCTGATTAAGGTCAAGAAAATAATTTTACATTTTTCTTTTTATGCCATTTGCTAATAGTTCAGCTAAAACTCTTCCCGGATCTTTAAATCTGTTACTGAGAATCATGGCGGCAATAATATAGGGCTTATAACCTGCTTCTTTATAGGTTTCGATACGGTATTTCTCAAAAACGTCAGCACTTACTTCTCCTTTAATGCATGATACGCCTGAAATATCAGCAGGTAAGCAATGCATATAAAGTGCAGAACCGTTTTTTGTAAGTTTCATTTTATCGGCATTAGCTTCCCAGTCCATAAATTTGGCATTGTTTTTTAAAGCAAGCTGTTCAAGTTCCTTTAGGCCGGCATGATCGTTTTTTCGAAGTAAATCAGTGCGCTGTCCCATAACAGCAAAAGGAGCCCAGCTTTTCGGATAAACTATGTCAGCATTTGTAAATGCTTTATCCATACTGTTTGATACGTTAAAACTTCCGCCACTTGCCTTAGCTTGTTTTGATGCAGTTTCCATAACATCAGGAATAAGTCCGTAACCTTCAGGAAATGCGAGCTCTACTTCCATTCCGAACCTGGTCATTAATCCAATTATCCCCTGAGGCACACTCAAAGGCTTTCCATAACTTGGAGAATAAGCCCAGGTCATAGCAATTTTTTTTCCTTTTAGCGCTTCAAGCGAACCAAAATAATTTTTTAAATGCATCAAATCGGCCATCGATTGAGTTGGATGGTCAATATCACATTGCAGATTTATAATTCCCGGACGCTGAGGCAAAACACCTTGCTCAAATCCGTCATCCAGCGCTTCGCCCACTTCACGCATATAGGCATTGCCTGCTCCAAGGTACATATCATCGCGAATTCCGATAATATCAGATAAAAAGGAAATCATATTTACAGTTTCCCGCACGGTTTCGCCATGAGCGATTTGCGATTTTCCTTCTTCTAAATCTTGTAATTCCAAACCCAAAAGATTTGCGGCTGAACTATACGAAAATCGCGTTCGCGTAGAATTATCCCGAAATAGCGATATGGCCAATCCCGATTGATAAACATTGGTTGCGATGTTATTTTTACGAAGTTCTTTAAGTGCCGCTGCTATATCCAATACTTGTTCCAAATCTTTCATTGATTTTTCCCAGCTGAGCAAAAAGTCAGTATTGAATAGATGCTCTGTATTACGCGATGTTATCTCGTTGATTAATTGTTGAATATTTTTCATTTTTATTATTGGTTATTCGTTATTTTTCAATTAAATAGGCAAATAGTGCGTAAAAAGCCGAAGCTTTTACTAAATCGTCAACCGGAACTTTTTCGTTTGGAGCGTGTGCGTATATTTCATTTCCCGGGCCAAAACCAATTATAGGAACTTTGTAGTACCCGTTTATGGTAACTCCGTTTGTTGAAAATGTCCATTTATCGACGAGCGGTTTTTTATTAAATAATTGTTCAAAAACTTTTACACCTGTTTGAACAACCTTGGAATCTTCTTCCATTTTCCAGGTTGGATAGTATTTTTCCATTCCGTATTTTAAGCCGGTATAAGCAGTTTCTTCGTAATGCAAAACCTCAACTTTTGCATCCATATCTTTAACAATTGCTTCAATTTCAGCCACAGCCAATTCTTTTGTCTCGCCCCAGGTCAATCTTCTGTCGAGGTGAATACGAGCAGAATCTGCAACTGCGCATAAGGATGGGCTTCCTGATTTTATTTCTGAAATTGTAATGCTGCCCTTTCCTAAAAATGGATCATAAGCCAGTTTTTCATTCAATTTTTCAATTTCCAAAGCGGCTCTTGAAGCCATATAAATGGCGTTAATTCCTCTTTCGGGAGCAGAACCATGAGCTGATAATCCTTTAAAACTTACGGCAATTTCCATTCTGCCTCGTTGGCCGCGATATATGTTCAAGTTTGTTGGTTCAGTACTGATTGCAAAATCCGGATGAATGCCTTCTTCTTCATAAATATATTTCCAGCAAAGGCCATCGCAATCTTCTTCCATCACTGTTCCTGTAAAATAGATGGTCCAATCCCTATCGAAACCCAATTCTTTTAATATTCTGCCGGAAGTAACAAATGAGGCCGGGCCACCTTCCTGATCAACAGTGCCTCTTCCATGCACATGTCCGTCTTTGATTTCTCCGGATAGCGGATCTGAATCCCAATTTTCGAGATTGCCAAAGTCAACTGTATCCATATGGCCGTCAATGGCTAAAATATTTTTGCCGGCACCTATTTTTCCGATAACATTCCCCAATCCGTCTATCCAAACTTTATCAAAACCGGCTTCTTCCATTTGTCTTTTAAGCTCCAGATTTACTTCCTTTTCGCCCAAACTCAATGATTTTATTTTCACAAGTTTTGATAAGTTATTTGCAGTATAATCCCGATATTTTTCAGCCAGATGGTTGATTTTTTGTGTAATATTTTCCATGCTTAAAATTTTTATCAAATTTAATAAAGCTTTGACAACTACAGCCATTTTTGATGGATTTCGTCAAATTCTTATTATTTTTGACAGAATAGCTTATAGAAAATATTTGGAGTGATTATTCTCCTTTAATAATTGAAAATGGTACCGGATTGATTTATGCAATTGCTGTCCTTGGAATAGGATTAAGGATAGTTAATCTGATTTCAAAATCAATCAAAAAACTTATGATTAAGAAAGAAATGGATGCTTCGTTAATTCCTTTTCTTTAATCTTTAATTAGTACTATTCTTCGTGTAATGGTTATTATTTCGGCATTGACAATGTTGGGGATAGAAATGACTTCTTTTATTGCAATACTTGGTGCGGCCGGATTAGCTGTTGGTATGGCATTTAGCGGCACACTTCAGAATTTCGCCGGTGGCGTTATGATTTTGATATTTAAACCATTTAAGTTTGACGATTTTATTGATGCTCAGGGATATACAGGAACAGTAAAGGAAATTCAGATATTCAACACTATTTTAACTACTTTAGACAATAAAACCATTATTTTACCTTATGGTGATTTATCGTAAGGATCAATGGTAAACTTTTCTACTCAAAGTACTCGCCGCATCGAATGGACTTTTGGAATTGCTTATGGCGATGATTCGGATAAAGCAAAAAGTTTGCTGATTAGTTTAGTAAGAGAGGATGAACGCGTATTTAAAGATCCTGAAACTTTTGTGGCCATGAGCGCATAAGCCGACAGCTCAGTTAATTTTATTGTACGGGTTTGGGTAAATTCACCCGATTACTGGCCGTTTTTTTTTGAATTAAACGAGAAAGTTTACAAAAATTTCCCCAAAGAAGGATTGCATATTCCATTCCCTCAAATGGATGTGCATATTGGAAAAGGATAATTGACTTATTCGTTCAATATTCGATTTGTTCCTGTATAGTTTGATGCTGTCATTTTTGCTTTTTTTTAGATGAGATTGATGAAAATCTATCCATTTTTTCAATAATATATTTTTTGATATATTTAAGAATTATTAATTTATCATAAAATATAGAAATCATGGAAGAGTTAAAGGTTGAAGAAGTTTTTAAAATTTCTGATAAAATCTGGAATTTAGTTTTGGAGTATGGACCGAAATTGGCATTGGCAATATTAACGTTGATTGTTGGTTTATATATCATCAAACATTTAGTAAAGCTTGCTGGTAAAGCTTTAAAAAGAGGAGAGGAGGAGGATACACTTTCTTCATTCATTCGAAATTTAATTAGCTGGGTGCTTAAATTATTGCTTTTTTTGAGTGTTGCATCCATGGTTGGGATTGAAACTACTTCATTTATTGCAATTTTTTCTGCTGCAACTTTGGCTGTTGGTTTTGCTCTTCAAGGTAGTTTATCAAATTTTGCCGGAGGTGTAATGCTATTGTTATTTAGGCCTTTCGACATTGGTCATCTTATTGAAGTTCAGGGATATATTGGTGTTGTTAAGAAAATGCACATTTTTAATTCTGTTTTGGTAACCCCTGATGGAAAAACAGTATATATTCCAAACGGACCAATAGCAGGAAGTAGTATTGTAAACTTTACTACTGAAGGAGTTTTAAGAGTTGATATAATTGCAGGAATAGCATATGAGTCGGATTTAAAAGAAGCAAAAGCAGTTCTAATGGATGTTCTTGAAAATCATCCTTTGGTATTGAAAGAACCCGCCCCTTTTGTTGGAGTTAATGAACTGGCCGACAGCTCAGTTAATTTTGCAGTTCGCCCTTGGGTAAATTCTAAAGATTATTGGACGGTATATTTTGATTTAAATGAGACTCTAAAAACCGCATTAGATGCAGTAGATATCTCGATTCCTTATCCGCAAATGTATGTTCACATGGCAAAATGAAAAAATTACAAATCCTGTTTGTAAATGTTTTACAAACAGGATTTTATGTTTTATTCGGATGGGCTTAGGTTTTTTAATCCTTCCTCTGTCATAATCCAATAATTACCGGCCATACTCCTTCTGCTTTGTTCCCAACAGTTCCATTGAAAATAATGATTAACTTCTTTATCTACATACAGTGTTTTTCCTATGGGAATTAGAAGCGTAAAGTTTATCTCCTGAGCGCGCCATTTCTCGTCATTTATTAAAGAAAAGAATGGATCGATAAAAATTGCATTGTCCTTTGTTTCAAAATGATATTTGGTATTTAACAGGCGTTCTTTTGCCTCCGTTGTGTAGGCGCCTCTTGCGCTATTGCGAATGTGAAGCTCAAAACCTGTTCCGTCTGATTTGTCGAATGTTAAACCCGGATTCCCGAAAAAAACATTATTCGATCCCAATATTAATTCATCATTATGAAAAAAGATTGAACTCGTTGAACTTTCGCGTAATTCTTTATAATACTGCTGATTATGGATAAACAACTTAATGGTATCGCTTTGGATAGCGTTGAGCGAGATTGTTTTAATTTCTTTGCTTTCTGTTTTAAATTCTTCTAAAGTTTTTAGGGAAAGCGTAATGGCTATACTTAAAGCGATGACCCAGATGACTGTTGTAACTATTGAAAGAAATTTTATCGCCCGCAGGTTAAATATCAAACGAATTCCGCTATAAATTAATGCTACAACCGGAATAAGAATAACAAGAGCAAGGGCAATGTTTAATATCAGCTCATAAGGTGTTGAAAAAATGTAGGTATTTAAAAAGTTTGGAAATGACAGCGCCTCAATTGTAAAATCATCGAACTGAAAAGCCGGAGTAAATCCCATATAGATAGCTGCAAATGATATACTTAACGCTATTCCAACAATTAAAAACACGATTCCGATAATAATTCCTAAAGTCCTGAATAAAACCCTAAGTGAATCGTGAACGATTTCTCCAAACCTGCCCGCTGTCCGCCCCGATTTGTTTGTTTTAGTATTTATCAAATCTCCGGCCTCATTAATTAGGTCTCCGGCTTCATTAGTAAAATCCTTAAAGCGATCTTTTAAAACCGATAATTCTTGAGTAACTTTCTTTTCAATAGAATGAATGTCTACTTTTTCGCCTTCCATTTCTAATTTTTCAGCAGTGGTATTTGCCACAGGTGTCAACACCCAGAGCGTAATGTATACGATTATTCCAACTCCGCCCATAAATACAGATAGAATAAAAAGCAATCTTATTATTAAGCTATCTACAGAAAAATAGGCTGCAAGTCCTGCTGCTACACCGGCCAGCATATTATTATCTAAATCGCGAAATACACGTTTTTTAAGATGAG
>JAZDJM010000010.1:0-3013 GCA_043804305.1 Bacteroidota bacterium | reverse complement strand
TCAGCAGCTTTTGCAATATTTTCCAAATAAAAATAATTATCATTCTTCCATGCATTCAAATGATTAAAGGTGTGATTTCCAACACCATGACCCTTGTCTAAAATCGAATTAAAAAGCTCGGGATAACGTTTTACGTTCTCACCTACACAAAAAAAAGTGGCTTTTGCCTTATAGAAATCCAAAATTTCCAGAATGGATAATGTTAATTCGGGAGTCGGGCCATCATCAAAGGTCAAGTAAACCTCATGAGTAGAATCAGGTATACTCCATAGCAATGATTTTTTAAACAATTGCCTAATAAGAAATGGATTACGTTTAAAATAGTACATTGCAACAAATGTAAATTATTAATCGGTATATTGGAATGGCGAATTGAACTAATTAACCGGTAGCAATCAGAAAAATTTTTATTTTAGCATTTTTGAAAATAAACACTATGACACATAAACGCTGGGTTATACCTGATATTCATGGATATTCTAAAACATTACAGGCATTGATTCAGCAAATTGCACCTGAAAAAAAAGATCATTTGATTTTTTTGGGCGATTATATCGATCGCGGCCCCGACTCTAAAGGAGTTCTTGACTTTATTATAGACCTTCAGGAAAAAGGCTTTAAATTAACTGCTCTTATGGGAAACCATGAAGAGTATTTGGTAAAAAGCTACTACGATAAGAAAAATAAAAAAGGAATATTTGCTTCCCTTACCAATTCCAAATTAGTTAAAGACTGGCTTGAGTTTGGTGGCAGAGAAACGCTAAAGAGTTTTAAAACTTCAAAAATTGAAAATATTCCGGAGAAATACATTCAATGGATGAGCAAATTAGACTATTACATTAGTTTTGAGGATTATGTAATTGTTCATGCAGGTTTAAACTTTAAGAAAGAAGATGTTTTTGAAGATAAGCAAAGCATGTTATGGACAAAAGAATTTAAAGTAATTCCGTCAAAAATTGGTTATCGGCAATTGATTCACGGACACGCTCCCGTTAATCTGGAATATATTTATCATTGCATTAATAGCGAGAAACAAGATTTTATCGATTTGGATAATGGTGTGTATATTACTAAAAAACACGGTTTTGGAAATCTAATGGCTTTTGAATTAACTAGCAGATTGCTGCTGACACAACCTAATGTCGATTAAGAAACTTTTCATTAAACAATGAATTGAACTTTACGCTTAAAACTTTGGATTCAGAATTAATCAAAAGCCTTGGTTAATCTTTTGTATGTATCAGCAGTTTCCTCGTTGCCAACGGCTGAGAAACTTTCGATAAGCTCTGATAATAAGCGTTTTACTATTATCACATTTTCACAAATCTGAAAAAATGAATCGCGCGGCTTTTCATTAATTTGTTTCAGAAATGAGTCTATATCTTTTTTAGTAAAAATAATTCCTTTATTAAAAGGGTTTATATAAAACAAAACACGATGTTTTGCAGATAGCACACTTTCATTATTTACATAGGCCAGCACAAAATTTTGTGGCAAATCAATGCCATAAACAGGCATGTTTAGTCTACGTGCCACTTCTAAATAAAGAATGCTAATACTAACCGAATTACCCTTTTTGCTTTCGATAACATCTTTAATCAATGAATTTTGTGGCTTTGAAAGGTTGTCTTTATTTCCGTTAAAAGAATAAATATCGAAAAAAATATGATTTAAAATCTGAATTTTTTCAAGCGGCGTGAGATCTTCGTTTAATTCCAGCCAAACATCGCGGGTAATTTTATCCATTTCTTTCCTAAGGGCATCTATATCCATATGAGGATAATGCATAGCGGATATACTTAAAGCTGCCTCAAAAAGATTGGATTGTGCATTATTCTTCCAATCGGTTAGTGTATTAAATGTTGATTCAAATTGAATTTTTTGAATAATTTGATCAATCCGTTCATAAAGATCTATATCGATACAATTCTGCTTGGTCTCTTCAAGTAAAGCAATGGCATCTTTTCCAAAATCCAATATCCTTTGCTCAATCTGACTTAGAATAGATTGATCCGGATCGTCTAAAAGTCGCATTAGTGCTTTTAGTTCAGTAGTTTTCGAATGGCCTTTTTTAATCACTGTATTTTGCATCAATTACAAATTTAGAGTTGATTATGGTATTCTAAATAATTATTTTAAAAACTTATTAAACAGGAATTGTTAATTTTGCGGCTGTTTAAACTATGAATTTCCGATGAAAAAACCGACAAATTCAATTATTAAATTATTTCTTCGTCCATCTATTCTGCTTATTCCACTTCTGTTTTTAGTTTATGTTTTAATTAAATACGATTCACAATCAGATCTTCAAATTCCCATGCCATCAGAATCGGAATTATTTGAAGGTAAGGCAGATATGCCTGAAAATCATAAGCGTTTTATTTTAGAACTGATTCCGTTGATACAACAGGTTAATCAAAGTGTTTTGGAAGAAAGAGAAAAACTTAAAGCCATTATTCTGACAATTGAATTAAAACAGCCCTTAAAATCTTCAGATAAAAAATTCCTGTCCAAATTAGCCACGCATTATTTTGGTAAAAATGAAGAGCAAATAAAGTTTGAACAAAACTTTAATGACTTAAAATTTTTGAATGAATTACTTGAGCGCGTAGATATTGTTCCGGTGCGATTGGCACTTGCACAGTCGGCCATTGAATCCGGCTGGGGAAGATCTCGGTTTTGCAACGAAGGCAATGCCTATTTTGGAATTCATTGTTATACCAACGAATGTGGAATAAAGGCAAATGCAAATTCAGATGGTGGTTTTGAGGTAAAATCGTATGCCAGTGCAAACGAATCGGTGATTGATTATGTGCATTTTTTGAATTCCAAACGTGGAATGCAAAGATTCAGGAATGAAAGAATCCGATATTTTCACACCGATTCAATTCCTGATTTGATACGTCTTGCCGGAAGCATGAAAGGCTATAGCGCCATTGGCGATACTTATAAATACATGATCAAATCTATACTGGACAAATATATACCTGAAGAAATTGCGAATTACTAATTT
>JAZDJM010000009.1:0-11292 GCA_043804305.1 Bacteroidota bacterium | reverse complement strand
CGCCAGTACCACGAGGGCAAAGCCGGCCATAGCAATGAGGATCTTCATCGTTACCAATAATTTTTACGATTTCACCTGAATTGTCGAAATGTGTCCAGGCAGCACATTTCCAGAAACATACTTCGCAATAAGTTGGGATTCTTTTATTGTAATGTTTGTTGTTTTTATCCGATTTTAACCGATCAAACAAGCCTGTTCCGTGCACCAGCTTAAGAGAGGAAGCAGCAATTGCTGCTCCTCCTAAGCTAAGTGAGGAAATTTTAATAAATCGCCTTCTTGTAGTAATCATCTTATTAATTTGTCTTTTGGTTTAGAAATAAAAGTGGTTGCTTTTATTTTGTAAGTGTATTGTTGACTTGCCATTCTTCAACAGCGCCATCGTAAAGTTTTACATTTTCAAAGCCTAAAATATTTTTAAATACATAAAAAGAAACGGCTCCACGAATGGATGTCTGACAATAAAGAATTACTTCCTTATTTGAGCTAACACCAGCTTTCTCAGTAATGGCCATTATTTCTTCTTTTGTTTTAAAACCACCATTAGCAGTAAGAAAATCTTCAAAATTGATGTTTATTGCAGCTGGGATATGACCATTACTTTTTCCGTCGCTTCCATCGTATTCAGCAGAAGTACGGGCATCGATCAGAACTATTTGCGGATTATTTACCGCAGTTTTTACAAGATCAGTTGTTGCCAATAGGGATGGATTAACATTTAATTCAAAAGTTGTGGCAGGTAATGTAGTCACTGCTGCAGTCAAAGGAACTCTTGCCTGGCGCCATGCATCCAGATCTTTATGTAAAAGTAAAACATTAGGTGCCCCCAAATATTTAAGTATCCAATACATTCTTGTTGAATATTTTTGTGTACCGCCATCATAAACTACAATAGTATTTGTATGGCTGATTCCGGCTGAGCCAAGCATGGTAGCCATTTCAGCAGGGTCTTTTAGCAGGCCTTTAACATCACCGGCCTTGTCGGTATCTTTATAGGAGAATAAAATTGATCCTGTTATATGAGAAGTTTGGTAATCTTTCTCTTTATCGGCGTTAATGGTTACTACGTTTTTATCGGTTTTTATCAAAGTCATATAATCTTTAACCGTAATATAATCAACCTGTGCAAAAACTGCAGGTACTATAAATAAGAACGCCAGAATTAAACTTGAAAGTTTTTTCATTATAAATAAGTTTTGAAGTAGGTTTATTGATCTCGCATGTGAGATTTTCATTTTATATATCATTAAACGAACATGCCCGTTTCACTTAAGTTAGATTTTATTGCTTCAAAGAATTAGAAATAAGGGGCTTCATTTTACCGAAGCCCCTCTTGCTTTGCTTTGGTTTTAGAATCTAACTTGTAATTGTATTACTAAAAAGTCATTGTCTTTTTCGTGCCAGTTTGCATAATCTGTTGCAGAGCTTTCTTCAGATTTGTAAACATAATTCACCTGAAGTCTGGTCCACTCATTAAAGAAATAATTGAATCCAAAAATCCAGTCGTTTTGCTTATTAAATTCAACATTGGTATCCGGGTCGTAAGATTCGAATTTAACCAACGGTTGAATATTCCAAGGAGTTTTATAAAGTGCCTGGACATAGAAACCATTTTTAACGAAATCGCCAAGAACTAAGGTTGGTGTTTCGCCGCAACCTCCGCCAACAAGCGAAGAGCCTTTGTCGTTACCATTAATATATTCAGCCTGAACAAGAATGTTTTTCTTTTCAACTGAAACATCAACGCCCCAACGTTCTCTTACATCTTCATCCATTGTAGGATCTAATGGTTTTAGCGTTCCGTATTTATAACTTCCTCCAATGCTCATCCATGGAACAGGTGAAAAAATCAATCTGCCGGTAAATTCTTTACCTTTATTATTATCCATATTATTCATACCGGTTCCGTTGGTGAATGCAAGTTTCCATGCAAAAACATCATTAGCTTTTAAACCGAAAACTTCTTTGTCGCCTGTTCCACCGTAAATCATTAGGCCTAAATCGCGGAATGGGCTGGCAAGTTCGTTAACAACGCGTGAACGATCAACGGTATATAAAGACTGACAAGGAGTTGATAATTCAAGACCAAATGGAGATTTAAACTGTCCCATTGTTACGTTAATCCAAGGTGCAAGTCTTTTGTAAGTGATGAAAGCGTCTAAAATATATGGCCCGCCTTTAGTCGGACTTAATTCCGCCAATACATAATAGGAGAAGTCGTAAGGAATATTTCCAACAACACCTACTCTGGCACGGTTGAAATAAAATCCATTGTTCGATTGTAATCCATTCATTGGGTTTACACCATCGCCTAGGAATTGATATTCGTATTGACCCTGAATATAACCAACTACCTGAACACCATCAGCTGAGCCTGCATCAATGCAACCTTGAGCTTTTAAGAAACTTGGTGAAGCAATTACAAACACTATCAACAATAAAAATATTTTTTTCATTTTATTTGATTTAAAAATTTTAAGAATTATTTAGTAGGTACAAGTGGATAATCTTTAGCTTCGCTGGATACCCATTTATTTTCTTGCAAGTCTTCGTTAATCATAGCGTTAGCGCCATTTTTGATACTAACTGCATCATAACCTAGTACAGTTAAATAAGCTGTAACCATTGAAGAAGTCTGTCCTGTCCAGCAATAAGATGCAATTTTTTTGGCAGGATTTAGATTTTTTATTTCATTGTTTTCAATAGTTAATGGAAGTATACGATAAGCACCGGAAATATTTCCATATTTTGCATGAGTTGTTGCATCCCAATAATTATTAATAAAATAGTTGGTAGGAGTGCCAACCACATCGGTGGCATTTACACCTTTAAATCCATTGGCAAGCATATAAGTTACACGTTCTGCAAGAATTCCTTCACCGGTTGTTGAAGCAGAAGAAATACTAGGAATACTGTAAGTTGCATTTGTAGCAAGTAAACCGGGAGCTGGTTTCCAATTGGCGTGTGTTTTAGCAAAACTACTTACAGCTGCGTTCCATCCGGCAGATAAAGAAGCGTTCCAGCCACTCATTCCCCATTTCATACTCATTGCATTTTTATATCCGCTTAAACGTAAAGCGATTACTGCATGAGCTGCGGTTTGTCCTGAATAGCAGGTAACAACAATTTGCTTACCACCAGCATTGGCAGCAGTGGCAACAACATTTGCCAAAGTTGAGTTAACCGCTCCGGCAATATGGCCTGCATTGTAATCTGCAGCAGAACGAATATCTATAATGTAAAAATCATTTGCAGGATCCGTATCGGTTTGTTTTGTATAAACATTTGTAGAGGTAGTAACCCAAGATGCAAGCATATCGCTTAAATCTAAATCGTTAGCAACCAAATAGCTATGAAGGGTTGTGTTTGCAGGTGCTCCGGTTTTAACTACTGGATAAGCATGTGTTTCAACAGATTTTACCCATTTGTTAACCTCAAGAGCAGAATGAATCATGCTGTTTGCACCAAACTTTAAACTTACAGCATCATAACCAAGAACATTTAAAAATGCAGTTACCATTGAAGAAGTTTGACCTGTCCAGCAATAAGTAACAATTTGCTTTTTTGGATCAAGATTTTGATATTCGTTTCCGGCTAAAGAAAGTGGCAAAATGCGGTAAGCACCGGCAATATTTCCGTATTTTGTAACGTCTGCTGCTGCCCAATAATTATTAATAAAGTAATTTGATGGTGTGGTTTGCACTGTAATTCCGTCAACTCCCTTAAAACCACCGGCTAGCATAGCGGCAACTCTTTCAGTAAGAATTCCGGCACCGTCAGTGGCGGTAGTTGTGTACTCAGGATCGCCAAAAGTAGAGTTTGTAGCCAGATTTCCCGGAGCTGCAGTCCAATTGGTATTTACATCTTTAACTGCTGCATCCCATGAACCGGTATAGTTGGAATTCCAACCTGCCATACCCCATTTTAGAACCTGTGCTGTGGGATAACCGCTTAAACGTAAGGCCATTACTGCATGACTGGCTGTTTGACCTGTATAACACACTACTAAGATTTTTTTGCCACCTGCTGCACTCGCTTGGTTTAAAACATTTCCAAGCGTAGTGTTTACTGCACCTTCCATATGGCCTGCATCATAGTCAGTTGCTGAACGCAAATCAATTACATAATAATCGTTATTTGCATCTGCATCATACTGAATGGTATATACATCTGATGCTTTTACAACCCAACTGGTTAATAAGTTAGGCAAATCTAGATTATTTGCAACTAAATGAGCCTTTAGAGCTTTAAAACTTAATGTCGGATCTACATCCGGTTTTTCTTTTTTACAAGAAGTGAAAAGCATGGTTGGTACCAATGCCAGAATAAATAAAAATTTCCAAACTTTTTTCATAGTATTATATAATTTAAAATTGTTTAATTGTATGAAGCAAAAATAGAATTTGTTAAAAGAATAACAGGAGGTACTGTTAAGTAATTAACGGTATTTAAATGTGGTGTTTTTTGTAAAAAAACTGATAAAAATCATAAAACGGAAATTTCATCCCTATACCGGAAGTTTTTGTATTTTTGATCACAATTTATAAGGTATGATAGATAGAAACAGCAATCTTCCCAGTTGTATTGTCCCGTCAAAAGTTTTCAACTGTTTTGATTTTTTAACGGAAGAGGAAAAGTTTTTGCTTAACAAAAACAAAAAAGAGGTCAGGTTTAAAAAAGGAGAGACACTTGTGAAACAAGGCGCATTTGCTTCGCATATCATATTTCTTGAGAAAGGTTTGGCGAAAGTTTATCTGGAAGGGCCTCAAAATGATTTAATTCTGAAGATAGTAGCTGAGAATAATTTTTTAGCGCTTTCGTCAGTTTTCGACGGAAACAATGCATTTATTTATTCCATTTCAGCCTATGTAGATTCTGTTGCTACACTAATCAGTATAGATATATTTAAACAGATTTTAAGAAATAACAATCGATTTTCTAATCAGATAATAAGCTTATTAAATGCAAATACTGCTCAAATATACGGACGATTTTATTGTGTCACACGTAAACAATAAAACGGCCGTGTTGCCGATATCATACTTTGTTTAGCTGAAAATGTATTTAAAACCAGAGAATTTAAATTGAATATTTCAAGAAACGATTTGGCTGATCTTACAGGACTTTCTTCCGAAAGTGTAATTAAAATTTTTAAAGATTTCAAGAGCGAGAAAATTATTGATGTTAACGGAAAAAGCATTAAAGTTTTGGATGTTGAACGATTACAGCACATCAGTAATTATGGTTGAAGCCCTTCTGAATCGATTTAATTAAAGCTCGAAATTGATAGCATGTGGCTCAACAAAAAAATATCCAGAAAATCCTTTTTTAAACATTTTGCTGTAATTTTAACAGTACCTCATATTTTATTGGCCTTAAAAACGGTATTGAGGCACAAAGAAAATAAGCTGATAAAAGAAATACGACTTCCCAGGCTTTTTGAAAAAGATATCACATTTCACAAAGAGCTTATCATTATTAAGAGCAACAATCAAATTCGATTTTTTTCTTCAAAATGTACCCATTTGGGTTGTAAAATCTCCACGCTTAAAAACGAGCAATTGGTTTGTGCCTGTCATGGTTCTCATTTTTCCTTAGAAGGGAAAGTGCTAAACGGGCCGGCAGCTTCCAATTTAAAGGAATTGGATTATACCTTCGATGCCAAGACCAATGAATATGTAGTTAAACTGGTATAGCATGGATTTTACACTGAAAAAATATTTTTCCCGTTTTAGTTTTGGAGCCTACGCAACTGCAAGTTTTTTTATTTGTGCATTATCCGGTCTGGTTTTAATCATACCCTATGAAGTTGATAGCCCGTACTTATCCATTTCAAATTTCTTATTGAATAATCCCGGAGCAGCTTTTTTTCGCAATTTGCATTATTGGAGTGCCCAATTCTTTTTTATTGTTACACTGCTTCATATTTGGGATCATTTAAACAAAAACTCGCATAAAAGAATAAAAACAGGAGTGTGGTTGAGATTAAGTTTTGGCGTTTTAATTCTATTCCTTGCAATGATTGGCGGTTTTATTTTAAAAGGTGATGCCGACAGCCTGCAAGCCTGGAGAATTTTAAACAGCCTGACAGCCTCCTTACCTTTTTTTGGTGAAACGCTTGCGTATTCACTATTTGGAGCTGATAATCAAAATCTTAGTATTCCCTATATTCATCACATTGCTACTTTTACAATTATACTGTTTATTATTTTGTTTGAGCATGTGCGAAATATCTGGCCTAAATCACTTCCGTACATCTATACACTAGTATTGCTTAGTGGATTTAGCCTATTCTTAAATGCTCCCTTGCACGATAATATTAATCCGGTATTAAAAGGCCCCTGGTATTTTGTTGGATTTCAGGAAATACTTCACTGGATGAGTAATCCTACACTTTTTATATGGATAATTATAGGTATAGCAGCCATGCTTTTCCTAGTAAAATATTTACCTGCTAAAGCTAAAAAACCATTAAAGATTATTTCGTATTCCTTTTTATTTTTCTATCTGATTATCACTATTGTAGCTTATTTTTTTAGAGGAGAAGAATGGAAGTGGAAATCGTTTGAAAAAGATGTGCATTCAATTTCGAACGAGATAAAGGTTTACCCGGTTTGGAATACTGTTTACAATACCGAATTACCTACAATATTAAACAAAAAAGAAGGTTGTGTGGTCTGTCATTCTGATTTTGAAGGTTTTTCGCCGGCTCATAATCCTGAAGCTATTGGATGCACAAGCTGTCATTTGGGAAATCCATTTACACTAAATAAAAAAGCTGCTCATAGAAACATGGTAAATTTGCCGGGCAATTTATCAAATGCCTATTTAAGTTGTTCGAGCACACAATGTCATCCTATTGAGCATCACCACATCAGCAATTCATTAATGAGTAGCCTGAGCGGAATTGTTGCGGTTGATAAATTTGTTTTTGGTGAAATTCCTGGGCCAGATTCACTTCTTCATATTAAGGATTTAGGATTCAGTATAGCCGATAAGCATATGCGTGACTTGTGCGCAAATTGTCATTTGGGAAATGAAAAAAGAGAAAGCGGGCCGATAAATCAAAAATCAAGAGGCGGAGGTTGTTTGGCTTGTCATTTAAATTATAACGAAAAGAGCGTTTCTTCTCTGGAGAATTACAAAATAGAAAAATCAAAAAGTGATTTAAAATCCTTCACACATCCTTCATTATCAATACAAATCTCTAACGATCATTGTTTTGGATGTCATAGCCGCTCAGGAAGAATTTCTACAAATTATGAAGGCTGGCACGAAACAAGCTTGAAAGCTGAAAAAGTAACTAATAGCGGCCAATATCGTATTTTGGAGGACAAAAGAGTTTTTGAGAAAAAACCTGCCGATGTTCATCATAGCGCCGGATTAGTCTGCATCGATTGTCATACGTATTCCGAAGTAATGGGAAATGGACGCCAATATTTACATAAGGAAGAAGCGGTTAAAATTTCGTGCGAAGATTGTCACACTTCACAATTCACTAATACATCAACGTATTCGAATTTGCCCGCTGAATCGAAAGTAGTTTTTAAACTTAGAAATCAGTTTGAAGCGGAAAGCAAAATAGCTACAACAAAAATCGGCAATTATCCGCTTTTAAATGTGCAAAATATAAATATCGATTCATCGTATTTAAAAGCGAAAAGCAACAATAAAATCCATCACTTAAAAGAACCGGCGGCTAGTTGTGAGTTAAAATATGGTCATTCAAATTTAAGCTGTTCTTCATGCCATTCTATCTGGGCGCCGCAATGTATAGGTTGTCATAATTCGTTCGACAAAGATTCCAAAGGATTTGATTTACTTGCCAGAAAAGAAATTACCGGCGAATGGAAAGAACACATCGGCTTATTTCTTTCGGATGAACCCACTCTGGGCGTGCGCGAAAACGACAGCATCCGATCAATTGTGCCTGCAGTTCCGGGAATGATAATGACTATCGATAAAGGCTCTTTTGTTCAAAAAGAAAATAATACAACTTTTCTCAGATTGTTTGCGCCGGCTAGTCCGCATACCACTCAATCTAAAGGCCGAACTTGTGTTTCTTGCCATTCAAATTCGCTGAGTTTGGGTTACGGGAGAGGTAAATTGGAATACGTAATGGAAGGAAAATACGGGAAATGGAAATTTACTCCGCGCTTTGTAAAAAGAAAAGAAGATAATCTGCCCGAAGATGCCTGGATTGGTTTTTTAAGCAATAAGAAATACTTTCCTTATTCAACACGCAGCGATTTCAGGCCATTTAGTCTTGAAGAACAGAAAAAAATCTTACGAATAGGAGCTTGTTTAAGTTGTCATGAGGAAAAATCGAAAATAATTCAGCAGTCGCTAAATATGCCTTTCGAAGATTATTTGAAGAAAATCAGCTCAAAATGCATTTTGCCAAATTGGAATTAATTCGAAATTAATAAAGAACATAAAAACTGTTTATATTTCTTTTTAAAGCGACTAACTTAAAAATTTTTTGCATTTTTAGTGTTTTTGTACTTTTGTGGCGAAGAAAATGCCACCAAGACACAAATTCACCAAATCTCACAAAAAACAAAATTTGAAACTGCAAAACACCATTAAATTAAAACTCAAGCAGTTTTTAAATATCTCTGAAATAGTATTATCGTAATCCTTTTACTTTTGGAATTCCTGCAACAAATGTCTTGAAATAAAAAGGTTCGAAATAAGCCAAGTCAACAAATTCTTTATTTTTGAATTTCTCCTTGGCCAGCACAATCATTCCTTTTGCTGAAGAAAATACATCAGCGTAAAAACAGGCATTTGGATTGTCGGCATATAAACTTTTGTACTTCTCTGAACCGTCGCCACTAAATACAATTATCGATTTTTGCAATTGTTCAGCATACGTATTTGCATCAATTATCTCAGCTTCAGTTTTTCTAATTTCATCAATAGCTATTGAATAATGTGCAGTATAGGCCTCCATTCTGCGTGCATCTATCATCGGACAAAATAAAATATTTTGATTTTCCAACAGCTCAGCTTGTATATTTTCTTTGGTTTGATAAGCTAATGACTGTAGTGAATTAATGGCAATTAACGGAATATCAAGTGCATAACAGAGCCCTTTAGCTGATGAAACGCCAATTCTTAATCCGGTATAAGAACCTGGACCTTCGCTTACAGCAATGGCATCCAAATCATTCAATGTGCAATTACTTTCAGTTAAGACTTCACTAATGAATGAATTCAGAATTTCAGCATGCGAGTTTTTGCTGTTTTGCTCGCGAAGAGCCAGAAGATTTCCGTCTTTGGCCAGCGCAACGGAACAAACCTGAGTTGCTGTTTCTATGGAAAGGATTAATGCCATTAAAAATAAATTTCAGCAAAAATACTTGAAAAATCCTATTTATCGAATTGATATTCCGACTTAAAAACTTAATGTGTAATTTAGCTGCTTTAATCCGGTATCGAAAAGAATGCAATGATGGAACTGTTTTCGGATGAATATTTTATGCACGAAGCCCTAAAAGAAGCCCAAAAAGCTTTCGATAAAGATGAAGTTCCTGTAGGTGCTGTAATCGTTAGCAACAAAAAAGTAATTGCCCGGGCACATAATTTAACGGAGACTTTAAACGATGTAACCGCCCATGCCGAAATGCAGGCTTTTACATCAGCAGCTAATCAATTGGGAGGCAAGTACCTGAAAGATTGCACTTTATATGTAACTCTTGAACCCTGCACAATGTGTGCCGGAGCCGCAGCATGGACTCAAATTCCGAATATTGTTTTTGGCGCATCCGATGCTAAAAAAGGGTTTTCCTTAATCTCCAATTCTGTATTGCATCCTAAAACTAAAGTGACTAAAGGCATTTTAGAATACGAATGCAGCGAAATTTTGACTGAATTTTTCAAGAGAAAAAGACTTTAAATCCACCATTAAAGATTGGTTTTTTTGCTGGCTGCTGCTTTACCAAATTGTCAGCCGGATAAAAACAATAGCTTAATAAAATCAATTACTTTTGTGCCATGATAAAAATTGGCAATACCCTAATTTCAAAAGACGTAATTTCAAAACAATTCAGCTGCGATATTCTCAAATGCCATGGCGATTGCTGCATTGAAGGTGATGCAGGAGCTCCGCTCGAAATAGAAGAAATCAGCATTTTGGAAGATTTTATCGATAGCATTTATCCATATATGGACGAAGAAGGACGGAAAGTGGTTGAAAAAAGCGGTGTTTTTGATTATGATATGGAAGGCGATATGGTTACTCCGTTGGTAGCAAACAAAGCATGTGCATTTGTTTATTTCGAAAATGGTATTGCTTTATGTGCTATCGAAAAAGCTTATTACGAAAAGAAAATACCTTTTATTAAGCCTATTTCCTGCCATTTGTATCCTATACGAATCAGTAAATTTAAAAATTTTGATGCCGTAAACTATCACCATTGGGGCATTTGCGATATGGCCAGAGTTAAAGGTAAAAATGAGAAAATGGCCGTTTATGAGTTTTTAAAAGAACCGCTTATCAGAAAATATGGAT
Source organism: Bacteroidota bacterium (assembly GCA_043804305.1). GTDB lineage: Bacteria > Bacteroidota > Bacteroidia > Bacteroidales > UBA12170 > UBA12170. The sequence continues at coordinate 779 of JAZDJM010000009.1, read as the reverse complement.
CTGACTGGTACAATACCCTTGAAGAAGAAATTAAATCAGGGAATTATGACGAATTTCTAAATCACTAAATAGCTGTCAAAACAATTGAATTTTTGTTTTTGAACCCAATGAGATAGCGTATACAAATACAGAGCGGGGCTGAAACTGATTAAAAATAACTTTTGCTTATTTCACTCTCAATATTTTCTCTAGTTTCCGTCCTTTTGCTAATTCATCCACCAATTTATCCAAATACCTGATTTGTTGGGTCAATGGATTTGTGATTTCTTCAACGCGATAACCACAAATAACACCGGTGATCAAGTGAGCATTTTCATTTAATGTTGCATTTTTGAAGAATTGCTCAAAAGTAATTTCCGCTTTAATGAATTTTTGCAAAGTATTTTCATCATAAGCCGTAAGCCACTCAATTACCTGATGCAGTTCTTCTTTGGTTCTTCCTTTCTTTTCCACTTTTGTTAGATAATGCGGATATACGGATGCAAAGGTAATTTTTGCTATACGTTCGTCGTGTTCGGGTGTAGTTTTCAGTTTTTGAAAGTCTTTTAAAATTTGATTTATTTTCGAGTATAAGCTTTTTGTGTTTTTAGAAATGTTCATTAGTTGAATTCCGGTGAGCGCATTCCCCGTCAGCTCCTTGGCGGGCTATGGAACAAAACACTAAAAAAGTCCATTACGGAATCGGATTCCTCGTCAGCTTACTGCGAGGAGTTTCAATTTGAAGTAGATTTATTTTCTTTTTCGATTTTTTCATAATCATGTAAAGCCAATCTAATACT
>JAZDJM010000008.1:0-9114 GCA_043804305.1 Bacteroidota bacterium | reverse complement strand
TGCAATTTTTAATGCATCAATTTGCGACTGTTTAATCTGGTTTTTATCTGCTGTATAAAATCCAAATATTAATTCTGAAATATTATTTATTACTGCTTCGTCATTATAATCGCCACGAGGGACAATCGATACACCTTTGCTATTTTCGAAGTTTGAATGAACCCATTTTCCGAAACCCGACAAAGTGGTGGTTACAGTTGGAACTCCAAATGCTATACTTTCAAGAGGTGTATAACCCCAAGGTTCGTAATACGACGGGAATAAGGTTAAATCGAAAGCCGGCAGTAAATCGTAGTACTTCTGATTGAAAATTCCGTCGTTACCATGAAGATATGCAGGGACATTTATTACGGTAAGCAAATCTTTTTCGGCATTTAACAAATTCAGACTATCCATTTTTCTATGAATGGAATCATATAACTCATCGGTTAAGCTATGGGTATGCCTTTTAAATTTTAAATTTTCAGTCTTTCCGTTTAGTGCATATATCAATTCGTTATCGGGGCCTTTTATTCCGGCAGGTATCATCAAAAATGCTAAAATTCTTTTTGAATTTAGCCTTTCTTTTAGTTTAGCTATTGAACTTAAAAAAATATCAATTCCTTTGTTTCTATATTCATACCTTCCGCTAATCATAACTAGCATAGTATCCTCATCAAAATTGATATCAGTCATTTTCTCAGCTACTTTTAACAAATGCTTCCGTTGTTGTTTTATATCATTTCTATCAGTTGATTCTATTAATAAATCCTTATCAAAACCATTTGGCGTAACAATATCAACTGGTTTACGAAGAAAATATGTACATTCGTTATTGGTAACTTCACTTACAGTTGTAAAAGAGTCAGCGTTTTCGGCAGCAATTTTTTCCAATGAATGTTTGGCCACAATTGAAAATTCGCGTGCCACGATTTCAGGATTGTATTGCTGAATATTGTCGTACAGCGGCAATCCATTTCCGGCAATCGAACGCCCCATAACGGTAGCATGAGTAGTAAAGACGGTAGCGATCGACGGGTTTTTTTCTTTTAAATACAAGATTGCAGAAGCGGTCATCCACTCGTGAAAGTGAGCGACAATTCCATCTTGATAGACGCCATGAAATTGCTGAAAATTATCAATCAATTGACCCGCAGCATATCCAAAAAGAGCGGGCTCTACATAATCCCAACCACCTGAAATTGAATCCAGTTTATAGGTTTCCCACCAGGAAGCAAAGATTTTATCTTTCTCACCAAAATACGGCTTAAAATCGACCAGAATGGCAATAGGATTGCCGGAGATATTCCAGCGGCCAATACGAAAATTAATTCCTTGCCTTCGGGCATGATTTACCCAGTCGCTAAGAAGAGTTTTATCTTCAGTAAACTCAGGATTTTTTGTGGTTTCCATCCAGACATCAGGGCCGACAAAGAAATAATTATCGCCATATTCGGGTTGGATGGCAGGAGATTTAGAAGCTAAAACGGTATGAATCCCTCCTATTTTATTACATACTTCCCATGCTGTTTCAAAAATATATTTTGCTTTCATTAAATTTTTAGGATTTAAACTAGTTTTAATTTATCGCTATAAAAAATAAGCGATATTATGTTTAATATAGGTTTTGGTTGAATATTTTAGGCAATATCTGCTATATGAAGTCTTATTTTTTCCTTTACAGCATCAATTTCACGACTAGTTAATGAGTTAGATGATTTCTGATAGGCTATCATGTTATTCAATAGTTTTTTACCAATAACTTTTTCCAACTTATTTTTTATTGTTTGAGTACTGCCAAAGAATAAAACACAAAGTTCAAGCATTTCAAGTTGTTTTGAAAGCTGATTTAGCTTAACATTGGTAAATTTTTCAAGAATACTAAAAACGTCTTCTTGCTGAATATCAGATTCTAAAACCAGCAAAGTTTGACTTTTATTTAATAATCTTTCTCTTTCAATGCGGATATGAAAATCAGAAAGGATATTCATATAATTTATAAAGGCCTCGAATGGAGATGCATAAGGAGTAAAATATTCGTGAACATCGCCATCTGAAAACCATTTTGTACACATATAATAAAAATGATCACTGGCTTGTAACCTTATCCAATCTCTTTGTAAAGCAGGATCTTTACAATTCCTCATTGCTGTTTCCACTGCATAAAGTTTTTCAAAAGCTTCGTCCTGAATTTCGTTACCAAGCCAAGCAGTTAAATCGCGTTCTTCGTCAGCCCAGCTAATGGCATTAGGGACATGGATTTGAGCGATAGGTTGAAATTCTTTTGTGATTTCAGAAGGGGTTTTGAATTTTAAGTTTGAATTTGAAAAAACTTTTTCAGGAAAATTACGCATGAATTCAAAAATCCCGGTTTCTGCCCATTGGTGCTCACCAAATGTTTCATAATCCAGAAATAGGTTTACAACTTGTTCTTTATCGGTCATTTTTGTTAGCCAAGAAGCATATTTTTCAGCAGTTAATGGCCATTCTTTCCACGACTGATTTGAAAAGCGAAAAGCAATATCGTCACTCAATCTGAAGTTTCGCAATAATATTTTTAATCTAGGATTTATGGCATTTGTATATACAAAGTTTGGGCTCTTCCATCCTAAAATATGCTTTGCTCCTTCAGTAAGCATTGTTTTGTATCCTAATTCAGCAACAGTTTCGCCAATTTTATCAGAATAAATTAATTCAGTATTTCTAAACGATTGTGGTGTAAGACCAAAAAGTTCTTTTATTTTTTGATGATGCAAATTTATTTGTCGAATAAACTCTTCTTTGCTCTTCATTCCTGATAGTGAATGGCCGTAGGTTTCGGCAAGAAATTCCACGTTTCCGGTCTCTGCAAGTTTCTTAAAACTTTCAAGAACTTCAGGAGCAAATTCCTGAAACTGATCCAAAGCTTGTCCGCTAATAGAAAAACTAAGCTTAAAATCTTTGCCGTATTTTTTAATTAAATCAAGCAGTAAATTATTCATGGGCAGATAACTCTTTTTAGCTATCCTTTCCATGATTGATTTATTTAGGTAATCGTCATAATAATAATGATCATGACCCATATTAAAAAATCTGTATTTCTTTAATCGATAAGGTTGGTGAACCTGAAAATAAAGACAAATTGATTGCATATCTTTTTTTTTGTTATTCGTAATAATTAAAAACCTAAAACATTATTATAAATCTCTTTAACCTGCTTTGCAGCATGTTCCCATTTCAAATTATCTACCTCTTCGACTCCGTTTTTAATAAACATTTTTGAAAGCGATTCGTAGTGAATCAATCCATAAATGGCATCGGCCATTCCTTCAACGTCCCAAAAATCAATTTTAATTGCATTTTTTAAAACTTCAGCCACACCTGACTGTTTAGAAATTACGACAGGTACGTTCGAACGCATTGCCTCTAAAGGAACTAAACCAAAAGGTTCGGAAACTGAAGGCATTACAAAGACGTCGGAAAGTTTGAACATTTTGTCAACTTCATCGCCTTTTAAAAAACCGGTAAAGTGAAATTTGGTTGCCATTTTGAGTTCAGCCACCCGTTTTATTAAACTTTCAAACATATCGCCATTGCCAGCCATAACAAAGCGAACATTTTCATCTTTTTCAAGAATGAGTTTTGCAGCTTCAACAAAATACTCCGGTCCTTTTTGAAAAGTTAGCCTACCCAAAAAAGTGACAACTTTTTCCTTTACCGTTCGATTAACATCCATATTAGAAGCATCAACAGGTTCAATGGCATTATGAACAGTTGTTATTTTATTGGGTTCTATGCCATAATGCTTGATAACCAGATCACGAGTAAGATTACTTACAGTAATAATCTGGTCGGCCATTTCCATTCCTCTTCGCTCAATGTCGAAGACTTCTGTATTGATGTTATCTTCACCGGCTCTGTCAAACTCAGTAGCATGCATATGAACTACTAGCGGTTTTCCGGAAATTTCTTTCGCTGCAATACCGGCCAGATAGGTTAGCCAATCGTGGGCATGAATTAAATCAAAATCATGTTGAGCAGCTATACTTGCTCCAACCATAGCATAACGCGCCACTTCTTCCATTAAATTCTGACCATATTTACCGGAAAAAGTATATTTTTCGCCCAGAATCAAATGTTCTTTTTCCTTAATGGAATGTTTAACTTCCTCATGAATACGGGCAAAATCTTCGGGATTTATATAAGGTTTTATATTCGATCCAATTTCAAGATAAGTAAGTTTATTCCAGAATTCCTGAATGCTTTTGTGTTTGTAATTTACCGGAATATCACTTGCACTTACAATACGCACTGCTCGCTGATCTTCATCGCCAAAAGCCTTTGGCACAACAAAAATCATTTCAACATTATGTTTTAATAATCCTTTTGTTAACCCATAAGATGCAGTACCTAAGCCTCCTGTAATATGAGGTGGAAATTCCCAACCAAACATTAATACCTTCATAGCTTCTTACGATTTATTTTTTTCTAATCTATGCATCATACTTAAAACAGCTGCCACACTCCATGCCTGAGAAACGCCACCTTTACCTTCGTAGGGTGGATCACCGTTGTAAAGCTCTGAAATACTTCCAATTCCATGTTCAGCAATAACTTCTTCAAATCTGCTTACAATACTCTGAATATCGGAATATGCAGATTTTTCGTACAGATAAAAAAGTAAATCGGAATACGGTATTAACAACCAGGGCCAAACCGTTCCATTATGATAGGCCTTATCTCTATTTTCAATATTGCCTTCATATTTAGATCTGTAATTGGGATTTTTGGGAGATAATGTTCTGATTCCTCGAGGAGTTAACAGTTCCTGTTTCACGACATCAAGAATATTTTTTCTCATTTCCTTAGCTAGTGGGGAAAACGGCAAGGAAGCCGCAATTAACATATTTGGCCGCACAAACCATGATGCTTCTTTAGTATTAACATAATCAGCTAAAAACTTATACTTTACATCTGTAAACGTATTATTAAAACTATCAGAAATTTTATCCAATAGTTCATGCCACATCATTGCATTCGATTTTTTAGCAAATTGCTCTTCCAATGAAAGGTAAAATGCAATTGCATTATACCATAATGCATTGATTTCTACGGCATAGCCTGAACGCTGTGTTATTGCTTTTCCATACAATACAGCATCCATCCAGCTTAGAGGAATATCCTTTTTATCAGCATAAATCAGTCCATTTTCATGCATGCAAATACCCAATTCCTGATTACCATTTTTATAGGCATTCAAAACATTAAGCATAGGAGCTGCATATTTTTGCCAGATTAGTTTTGCATCGTCAGTTTCTTCAATATATTTTTGAAGAGACCAGAAAAACCAAAGTGAGGTATCAGCTGAATAAAAATTATATTGATTATTAATCCCTTTATTTGGAAAAAAACCGTCTCTCATCTTAGCAACCCAGCTATCAATTATAAGCAGAAATTTTGAAGTTTCTCCAAGAGTTAAAGTTAAACCAGGCAAGGCAATAAATGTATCCCTTCCCCAACTTCCATACCATGGCAATCCAGCTGCAATTTCCGGGTTTCCATTATGATCGATTAAGAATTGTTGAGCAGAATTAATCAGATTATTTTTAAAACTATCCCGAGGAACTCTTTTCTTTAGCTGCAGATTAAACTGTTTTAAAAAAGTTTTAGGATTGCCTTCCTCAATGCTGGCTTGCAGTATTACACTTTCTCCTTTTTTAATATCAAATTCAAAATCTCCCGGTACAAGTAAATCTTCAGTGCCATCGTAACCTCGATTTATTTCCTTGATGTATTCAATATCCAAATACCAATCAGGATGATGAATGTATTCAACTTTTTTGGAAAATTGTATAAATAGTGGTGTAAAATCGGGATACAATTGCATTTTGAATCCGTTATTTACTTCAACGTACGACGAATCTGCATCTGTATTGGCTTTAGTTAAATTGTGAATATTTCTGAAAGCTAAAAATGGTTTAATACGAAAGGTTGTTTTTGAAGTAGCTTCGATTAGCGTATATTTAACAAAAATATTTGCTGTTCTATCACTGAAAATGCTTTCTACCGATAGTACCACTCCCCCAACACGGTAAGTAATTTTTGGAATGGGGTCAGTAACATACTCGCGCATATACTTATGCCCCTTTGGATTGTATTCTCCTCCTTTATATTTGTGGATACCAAGATTAAAACTGGCTTCATGTTGTATAACTGTTAAATCCAGACACGAAAGTAAAACATGATTTTCAAAGTTAAATTTTGGCTGGGGTACTACAAGCAATCCGTGATACTTTCTTGTATTGCAACCAATCACTGTACTACTCGCATACGAACCACTTCTGTTTGTCCGTACAAATTCTTTCTTTAAAGAAAAACCTAAATTGGTTAACTGCTTCTTATCAAATTGAATATAACCCATGATTTAATAAAGAGAATAACATTAATTGTGCACAAAGATACCTAAATATTTTTGGTTTAAAATTGAAAAGAAATGAATATTTAGTAATACTTGTGATGCAAACGATTGTTGATCAGATTTTTCAAAGTTATGTCGAGCTCATAATTCAACTTCGATGGATTTTAACTAGATTTGTTGTCGAAAATGGATAAAATGAATATTACCTTAATTCAAACCGGAGGAACGATTGATAAAGATTATCCCAAATCAATAAATGGCTGGGCGTTTGAAATTGGAGCACCGGCTTACCTAAGGATAATAGAAAAATTACCCAAGACTTTTAAGTGGGAATTAAAGCCATTAATGCAAAAAGACAGTACTGAAATTGATGATTTGGACAGAGAAAGGATAAAGGAAGCCTGTCAGGAAACTAAAAATTCGATGATCATTATTACTCATGGCACTGATACGCTAATCAAAACAGCAGAATCTTTATCACAGTTAAAAAACAAAACGATAGTACTGACCGGTGCAATGTTGCCTGAAAGGTTTTCAAACTCAGATGCAGAACTTAATTTTGGTATGGCACTGGCCGGTGTTCAAAGTTTACCCTATGGAATTTATATTTCCATTCAAGGAATTTTAGCCCTTTACAATCAAATAGACAGAAATTTAACAACCGGAGAATATTTTAAAAAATGAACAGAATCCCTTCGCAGAATGAACTAATTGAAGTAATTGACCGTATTTCAAAATATATTCATGTTACTCCGGTTTTTCAATCTAAATATATCAATGAAATAGCAGGCGCAGAGCTATTCTTTAAAGCTGAAAATTTTCAAAGAATGGGCGCATTTAAAATGCGGGGTGCATTAAATGCAAGTTTACAACTCTCAAAAGAGCAGCTTGAAAGAGGAATTGCTACACACTCTTCAGGGAACTTTGCCCAGGCAATGGCTTTAAGTGCAAAATTATTGCGAATACCGGCTTGGGCTGTAATGCCAAAAAATGCACCAACCGTTAAAAAAGCTGCCGTTGCTGATTATGGAGCAAAAATTATTGAATGTGAACCAAGCCTGGAAGCAAGAGAAAGTACTCTGTTGAAGATTATCAATAAGCATAATTGCACTGCACTGCACCCCTATAATGATATTGATGTTATTCTGGGAAATAGCACTGCTACTCAAGAATTACTCAAACAAGTTGATTTATTGGATATAATAGTGTCTCCGGTTGGCGGTGGCGGATTAATTTCCGGAACAGCTTTGGCTGCACATTATTTTTCGCCAAAGACTAAAATAATTGGAGCAGAACCTCAGTTGGCCAACGATGCTTTTTTATCAATAAAAACAGGTATTATACAGCCTGCCTTAAAACCATTAACTGTAGCCGACGGACTGAGAACTTCTTTAGGTGATAAAACTTTTTTCTTCATACAAAAATTTGTTTCTGAAATTCAATTGGCCGAGGAAAATGAAATTATCGATGCCATGCGCTTAATTTGGGAGCGAATGAAGATCATAGTCGAACCATCAAGCGCAATTACTCTGGCTATTGTGCTAAAAAATAAAGATTTTTATAAAAACAAAAGAATCGGACTTATTCTTTCTGGTGGTAATGTTGATTTAAGCAATTTACCTTTCTAAAAATTATTTCAATTCATTGTCGACTTTAACCAGAAAAGTGCGGATATTTTTAAGTCGCTTAACAATTTCAAAGTTATCATCAATAGCCTTGGTATTATCGGCCAGCTTCTGTTTTGCACCTTGTAGAGTATATCCTCTTTCTTTAACCAGATGAAAAATCAAATGAATTTTATCCACTTCTTTTGGGGTATAAAAGCGTGTTCCCTTTTTATTCCGGTGTGGTTTAATAAGTGGAAACTCGGTTTCCCAGTAACGAATTAAGGATTGTGTCACCCCAAACATTTTAGCAACTTCTCCAATAGAATAAAAAAGCCTGTCTTTTGGATGTTCCATAGCAACTACTTTGCCCTCGAAGCTACCGATTGATTGGCAACATTAATAATCTCGTCGTAATCGTCAGGGTTTAGGTCGTTAAAGAAAAAATAAATAGGATTTACACGATTTCCACTTTTACGAACTTCATAATGCAAATGCGGGCCGGTAGACAGACCAGAATTACCAACCGAACCAATGGTTTGCCCCCTTTTTACTCTTTCGCCTTCTCTGACTTTAAAACCATTTAAATGTGCATATACAGTAGTATAACTATATCCATGGTCAATCTCAATAATATTTCCATACCCATAATTGGATCGGGATGCTTCAACTACAACCCCATCGCCCGATGCATATACATCTGTTCCCACCGGTGCAGAAAAGTCGATTCCTTCATGAAATATTTTAGTTTTATAGATAGGGTGAATCCTATATCCATAAAAAGCAGATATTCGTCTCTTGTATTTATCACTAATGGGTTGAATTGCAGGAATACAGGCCATCATTTCATCTTTATTTTTGGCCATTTCAAAGACTTCATCGTACGATTTGGACTGAACATATAATTTATTGGTAAGTTCGTCCATCTTTTTTACCGTAGATACAATTAAATCTGAATTTTTGAATCCTTTAAGTTTTGAATACCTATCTGCACCTCCCATTCCAGCTTCACGAATATCTGCCGACACAGGTTCAGCTTCAAAAATTACCCGGTAAATATTATCATCGCGCTCCTGCATATCCATTGCAACTTTTTCAAGCCGGTTCATTCGATCGTTTAGAATATCTAATTGA
>JAZDJM010000007.1:0-2280 GCA_043804305.1 Bacteroidota bacterium | reverse complement strand
TTTTAAGGTAAAGTTGGATTCAAAAAAAATGATTTATCAAGAAAATAAGCCGGGTGCTTTTTTATTTTAGGATTTTATCGCATTTTTGAAAAAGAATTAATAAACCCTTTGGTTTTATTTTAAACAATCTTAGAAAAATAGTATGGAAAAGAAACTCATCGATCCGGAAATCCTTAAAAGAGCTAACGTTTGGTTAGAAGGTAATTATGATACAACAACAAAACAGGCGGTTCAGCAAATGATTGAGAACGATCCTCAGGAATTAATTGAATCTTTTTACCGCGATTTGGAATTTGGAACGGGAGGTTTGAGAGGTATTATGGGAATTGGTACCAACAGAATGAATAAATACACTGTTGGAATAGCTACTCAGGGTCTTGCCAATTATGTTCTGAAAATGTTCAAAAACAGCGAACAGATAAGTGCAGTCATTGCATTTGACAGTCGAAATAATAACACACTTTTTGCACAAATTACGGCCGATGTACTTTCGGCCAACGGGATTAAAGTGTATGTTTTTGACGATTTACGACCAACTCCTGAGCTTTCTTTTGCCATCAGACAGTTAAACGCCCAGATTGGAATTGTAATAACAGCATCGCACAATCCAAAAGAATACAACGGATATAAGGTCTATTGGGATGATGGCGGCCAGTTGATAAATCCGCACGATGTAAACGTAGTTGCTGAAGCACAGAAAATTACCGGCATCGATGAAGTAAGTTTCTCGGGAAATAAAGATTTACAATTTAAAATTGGTAAAGAAATTGATGAGCTTTATATTAAAGCGCTGAAAACCTTGAGTTTATCACCCGAAGTTATTCAGAATCAACAGGATTTAAAAATTGTATATACGCCAATACACGGAACAGGTGTGAAGCTCGTTCCGATGGCATTAAAAGCTTTTGGGTTCAAAAATATATATAATGTTGCGGAGCAGGATATTATTAGCGGCGATTTTCCGACAGTAAAATCTCCAAATCCTGAGGAGCCGGCAGCTCTGCAAATGGCTATTGATAAAGCAATGGTTGTTGGGGCAGATATTGTTATGGCCACTGACCCTGATGCCGATAGGGTTGGAATTGCAGTTCGCAATGAATCAAATCAATTTGTTTTATTAAATGGCAATCAGACTGCCGCTTTATTGTCGCACTATCTTTTTACAAAATGGAATGAAAATGGCTTGCTTGATGGAAATCAGTATATGGTTAAAACTATTGTTACCAGTGAGTTACTTATCGATATGGCCAATAAATACAAGATTGAGACCTTTGATGTGCTTACCGGTTTTAAATACATTGCCGATATAATTAAACAATTGGAAGGCAAAAAAACTTTCATCGGTGGCGGAGAAGAAAGTTATGGATTCTTAGTCGGTGATTTTGTAAGGGATAAAGATGCCGTAAGTGCATGTGCCATGGTTGCAGAAACTGCTGCATGGGCTGCTGATCAGGGATTTACATTGATGGATCTCTTAAAACAGATTTATCTTGAATATGGATTTTATTACGAAACCTTAATTTCTTTGGTTAAAAAAGGGAAGGCCGGAGCAGAAGCCATTCAGGCTTTGATGGTAGAATACAGAGCAAATCCGCCTAAAGAAATCAATAATTCCAAAGTAATTGCCATCAAAGATTATCAAAAACAAATTCTTTTTGATATTCTGAATAATACACAATCAAAAATTGATTTGCCAAAGTCGAATGTATTGCAATTCTTTACAGCGGATGGAAGCAAAATTTCGGTAAGGCCAAGTGGTACAGAGCCTAAAATTAAGTATTATTTTGGAGTAAAAGCAGATTTGGATAGCGTAAAAAACTATGAAACTGTTGAAAATCAATTAAAAGAAAGAATTAATCAGATAATTGCTTCGATGGAATTGATGGACTGATCGGCCAATATATTTTATGCAAATGAGGTATTCTGGAATATCAAATAGAATTAGCTGATAGAATTAACATAAAATATTATGTTTTTTCACCTTATTTATGTTATTTAGCCCACTGAAAATTTTAAAACGCTTTGTAACAAATTAATTTCTAGAGAACTAAAACACTAATGCCCAAGGATGTGAAAGGCCGATTTGGGTAAATATCTGCCTAAGATATAAAATAGCGCAGCCTACATTTAAAGTAAAATTATGGATTGGAAGGATAAATATGTATTGATTGCGGAGGATGAGTTTTCAAACTTCGAACTATTGGTGTATATGCTGAAACCGACTCAGGTTAGAATAAAGCAAGTTACTAATGGTCATGATGTTATCAATGAAGTAATAAA
>JAZDJM010000006.1:0-12438 GCA_043804305.1 Bacteroidota bacterium | reverse complement strand
CCGTCTTTTAAAAATACTTTAGCAACTGTTGCTATAACTGTGTTTATGCCTGGGGCAGGCCCGCCGCCGGCCAGAATAATGATTGATTTCTGCATTTGAAAAACTATTAAATTCTTTGGTACTGCAAATGTAATAAGAAATAAGTACTAAAGCTCTATTTGAAAAAAGGATTATTATTCCGTATGATATTATTATTTGATAAATTATTTATTTTTAAGCGTTTATTAATAAATTAAGACTACTTTTGCACACTTTTTTGAATGGGGGTTATTCAATATTTCTCATTCATATTTATTTAAAATATACAAATGAAATTTGAACAATTACAATTAAAACCTGCCATTCAAAAGGCAATTTCAAGTATTGGTTTTGTTGAACCTACACCTATACAGGAGAAAACAATTCCATTTTTATTAAAAAGCCGCAACGACTTAGTTGCAAATGCACAAACCGGAACAGGTAAAACAGCAGCTTTCGGTTTACCTATTTTAGAACAAATTGACACGGAATTATCAGAAATTCAGTCTTTAATTCTTTCTCCTACCCGTGAACTTGCACTTCAAATTGCCAAAGATTTGGAAAGCTTTTCAGCATTTATGCCTGAATTAAAAATAATTCCTGTTTATGGTGGAGCGAGCATCGAAGTGCAGATAAATGCACTAAAACGGGGAGGACAAATTGTTGTTGGTACTCCGGGGCGCATGCTCGATTTGATAAAGCGCAAAAAGCTAAAGGTTGATGCCATTCAGTGGCTAGTTTTAGACGAAGCCGATGAGATGTTGAGTATGGGATTTAAAGAAGAATTGGATGCAATCCTGGCAAATACTCCGGAGCAAAAGCAAACTTTACTTTTTTCAGCCACTATGCCTCATGGTATCATACAAATTGCCAGAACCTATATGCGCAATTTTGAAGAAATCTCGATTGGTGCAAAAAACCGTGGTGCTGATAATGTAGAACATGTGTACTACCAGATGGCCGCACGCGATAAATACTCGGCATTAAAAAGACTGGCAGATATTAACCCTGATATATACAGCATTGTATTCTGCAGAACCAGACAAGAAACCAAGGAAGTTGCCGACAAACTTATGGCCGACGGTTATAATGCTGATGCACTTCATGGCGATTTATCGCAAGATCAGCGCGATAAAGTGATGAGTCGCTTCCGACAACGATCGTTACAAATTTTAGTAGCTACCGATGTTGCTGCCCGCGGCTTGGATGTTGATAAACTCACTCATGTTATTAATTATAATCTTCCGGACGATAATGAAATTTATATCCATAGAAGCGGAAGAACAGGACGTGCCGGCGAAAAGGGAATTTCTATCTCTTTGATTCACTCCAGAGAAAGAGGAAAACTCAGGGATATGGAACGTAAAATCGGGAAAGATTTTGAACGCAAGCAAGTTCCCGGAGGAAAAGAAATTTGCAATATCCGCTTAATAAACCTGATCGGGAAAGTTGAAAAAATAGAGGTTAATAAAGAGCAAATTGGTCAATTTTTACCTTCAATTTACAAACAACTGGAAGGTTTAACCCGCGAAGAACTGATTCAGCATTTTGTTTCTTACGAATTCAATACTTTTCTAAACTACTATAAGGATGCTCCAGATTTAAATATCTCAACTCACGAAAGAGAAGATGTGGGACGCTCACGCAGAGGCAGAAACGAAAGAAGTGACAGAGGTGACAGAAGTGACAGAAACGACAGAAACGACAGAAGTGAGCGTGGCGACAGAAGTGATAGAAGAAGAAACACTGAAGACAGACAATCAGACGGAAAAAAAGGCAGAAGAAATAAAAGTGTTGATATGGCTCGTTTCCATATTAATATCGGAAGTCAAGATAAAATTAATCCGGGCAGATTAATGGGCATAATTAATGAAAGCCCGAAACTAAGTGGTGTTGAAATTGGCGATATTGAAATATTAAAAAAATTCTCTTTTTTTGAAGCCGATAAAGTTAGAACCAACGAAATTATTAACTTTTTTAATGATAAAAACTTTCAGGGAATAGATTTAAAAGTGGAGCTAACCAAAAGCAAAGCAAAAGGCGAAGCAAGTAAATTCCGGAAAGAAAATAAATTCGGCAATAAAAATAAAACACGGAAAAATTATCGTCAGGATTAATTTAACTGCATTTTCCAACCTATTTGTTTATTTTTGTTTTAAAAAACGATTTAAACAGTATTGAAGAGAATGGAAATTATTGCCGAAGCTGCTATATTGTTAAACAAAGATTTTGGTCAGGAAGAGGAAACCCGGCTTGAACTTAGCAATAACCTTACTCAAAACGATTTAAAGCTTTACCTGCAAAAAACCATTGCCTGGTATCTTGAATATAATTTTCATACTTTAGTCAATATTTTCTACCGCCTTGATATTCATGAACAAAGGTTCAATGCATTGATTAAAAATAAAATAGGTGATGAACTTACCTCAGAGCTGGCAGATTTGGTTCTTGAACGCGAAATGCAAAAAGCTCAGACAAGACTGGCCTACCGCGATTTTTTAAATAAAACCCAGGAAAATGGATAGTAACGCCATAATATTTGCTTTTTCCTTGACACTTTTCGCGGGATTATCCACAGGTATCGGGAGTGCTATTGCATTACTGGCGTCACGGACAAACACAGCTTTTTTAACGATTTCGCTGGGTTTTTCAGCGGGCGTAATGATTTATGTTTCTTTTGTTGAGATCTTTTTTAAGGCAAAAACTGAATTGGTTTCGGCCTTGGGAAACGTTTATGGAAGTTGGGTGGTTGTTATTTCTTTTTTTGGAGGAATGGCCATCATTGCGCTAATTGACAAATTTATTCCATCCATTGAAAATCCACACGAAGTCAGACATAAAGAGGATATAGAAACGGGGAAAAACCTCAAGGACAGTAAACGATTAATGCGAACCGGCATTTTCACTGCACTTGCTATCGGAATTCATAATTTTCCGGAAGGATTAGCTACCTTTACAGCTGCACTTCAGGATCCATCATTGGGTATTGCCATTGCGGTGGCTATTGCAATCCATAATATTCCAGAAGGAATTGCAGTTGCAGTGCCCGTTTACTATGCCACCGGAAGTAAAAAGAAAGCATTCTGGCTTTCCTTCCTCTCGGGTTTGGCAGAACCTATTGGTGCATTGGTTGGATTTTTGCTCCTAATGCCATTTATGACTCCCGTAGTCTTTGGAATGCTATTTGCCTCTGTAGCTGGAGTTATGGTTTTTATTTCGCTGGATGAACTTCTGCCATCGTCAAGAGAATATGGCGAGCATCATCTTTCCATTTATGGATTAGTGGCCGGAATGATAGTTATGGCAGTAAGCCTTTTGCTTTTCACCTAAAGCTTTAATTCGACCCAGGCAGGACAATGATCGGAATGCAATGCATCTGGCATAATTCCGGATAGTTTTAAATTGGGCAATAAATTTTCTGTGAGCATATTGTAATCAATGCGCCAGCCTTTATTGTTATTTCTGGCATTTGCCCTATACGACCACCAGGTGTAATTATGCGAATTTTTATTCAAATGCCTGAAAGAATCAATATAACCTAAGGCTAAAAACCTGCTCATCCAGGCTCGTTCTTCAGGCAGAAAACCTGAACTTGTTGCATTTCTGATTGGATCATGAATGTCTATGGCTTCGTGACAAATATTGTAATCGCCGGAAATAATGAGTTTTGGACGGGTTTTTCTTAATTCTTCAACGTATTTTGAAAATTCTTCCAGCCATTCCATTTTAAAATCTTGGCGTTCATCACCACTCGACCCGGAAGGATGATAAACACTTATCACTGAAATATCACCAAAATCAGCACGTATAAACCTTCCTTCAGCATCGTAGCGCTCAATTCCCATGCCATATTCAACATGATCGGGTTCTGTTTTGCATAGAATGGCTACTCCGCTATATCCTTTTTTTTGAGCAGAAAAGGAATAAGTGGAATACGCTTTTTCTGTAAATTCAAAAACAGGAATTTGATCGTTTTGTGCTTTAGTTTCCTGTAAACAAACAACATCAGCATTTTCTTTAGCAAGCCAGTCCAGAAATCCTTTCTTCATTGCGGCTCTAATGCCGTTTACATTGTAAGTGATGATTTTCATATGTTTGTAATTTGTTTTTCAATGGTCATATGGAACATCCACGATAATCATCCTCCTGTGTGTCAAAATTGTTTTGCCATGGATGTTTCATTTCGTCAATTTTTTCTGCTAAAATACCAATTTTAATACGCCATAAAAATTTTAGTTATGATGGTTTGCTTAATCTTTTGTTACTTTGTACTCAGATTAATCAGAAAATTAAATCGTAAATCCATATTGAAAATCATATTTTTATCCAAAAATGAATAACGAATTATTTCGCAGGATAAGCATTCTTAAATTTAAAAAACTAACAGGAAAGCAATTTATATATTACATAAGTATATTGATTGGAATATTGGTTGGCATTGCTGCGGCAATAATTAAACAAGGAGTTCATTTCGTGCAAAAGCTTCTGATCCATTTAAATGGGTTTGGCTATGAGCATTTTTTATATTTCTTTTATCCGTTAATTGGAATTGGAATTGCAGTTTTATTCATCAATTTTATCATTAAAAAACATGTAGGGCACGGTATTCCCGGCGTTTTATATGCCATTTCAAAACAAAGCGGAATTATTCCAAAATACAATATTTTCGCGAGTATGGTAGCTTCCATTTTTACCGTAGGTTTTGGAGGATCGGTAGGATTGGAAGGCCCTACAGTTGCTACTGGCGCTGCTGTTGGAAGTAGCGTTGGGCAATTATTCCGAATGAATTACCGGCAAATTACACATATGCTGGCCTTTGCAAGTGCCGCCTCATTAGCTGCCATTTTTAAGGCGCCAATTGCCGCTATAGTTTTTGCCATCGAGGTAATAATGATAGATTTAACCATGGTTGCTTTGGTTCCCCTTCTGTTGGCATCTGTTTCGGCAGTGCTGACTTCTTATGTTTTCATGGGAAGAGGAGCTGTATATGCAATTCAATCGGTTGAGCCTTTTGCATTTTCCGATTTGATATGGTATGCCCTTTTAGGCGTTTTTGCCGGATTTGTATCTATTTATTTCACAAAGGTTTATATCAAAATTACCAAAGTATTTTCGAACATTAAAAATTGGTTCCATCGCTTAATATTGGGTGGCCTTATTTTAGGTTTATTGGTTTTCTTATTTCCAACTCTCTTTGGCGAAGGTTATGAATTTATAAACTCTGCATTGCATGGCGATTATTCCCTTATGTTTGACAGTAGCATTTATAGTAGCTACCGCGATCAGATTTGGGTCGTTTTAGGCCTAATGCTGGTAGTTATTTTTATGAAAGCTATTGCGACTTCCGTGACATTTGGAGCCGGAGGTATTGGCGGAATATTTGCACCTTCTTTGTTTTTAGGCACTTACTCGGGCTTATTTTTTGCAAAAGCACTAAATTTTTCAAAATTTGCCTTTGTATCCGAATCTAATTTTGCCCTTGTTGGAATGGCAGGGATAATTTCCGGAATATTGCATGCCCCACTTACTGCCATATTTTTAATTGCCGAAATTACAACCGGTTACGAGTTGTTTGTTCCACTTATGATAACCGCCACATTATCCTACGTTACCACAAAATTATTTGTGCCAAATTCTGTATATACATATCAGCTTGCCAAGCGTGGCGAATTAATGACTCACCACAAGGATAAAACTGTACTTCAGCTTATGCAGGTGGATAAACTGATTGAAAAAGATTTTAAAATCATTCATCCCGATGCCACTTTGGGCGATTTGGTAAAACTCCTGACAAAAGCAAAACGGAATATTTTCCCGGTGGTTGACGATAATAATCATTTTTGTGGCTTAGTAACTTTGGATGAAGTTCGAAAAATAATGTTTAAACCTGAACTTTACGATAAAATAAAGATTGCTGACCTTATGTTTCAGCCTTTAGCAACCGTGAGGCCTGATGAATCGATGGAAGAGGTGGCCAACAAATTTAATAAAACCGGAAATTTTACCATGCCTGTAATTTTGAATGATAAATATCTGGGTTTTGTTTCGCGGGCAAATGTATATTCCGCATATCGCAAATTATTAAAAGATTTTTCTGACGATTAAGAATAAGATTATGACAAAATTAAGTGTAAACATAAATAAAATAGCCACGCTGCGAAATGCAAGAGGCGGGAATATACCCAATGTTTTGCAGGCCGCATTAGATATTGAACGATTTGGTGCTCAGGGAATTACTGTACATCCTCGTCCCGATGAAAGGCATATTCGCTATAGCGATGTTTATGACTTAAAACCGGCACTTAGCACCGAATTCAATATTGAAGGTTATCCAAATAAATCGTTTCTTGATTTGGTATTAAAAGTTCGTCCGGCTCAGGTGACTCTTGTGCCGGATCCGCCCGGAGTATTGACCTCAAA
Organism: Bacteroidota bacterium; assembly: GCA_043804305.1. Taxonomy (GTDB): domain Bacteria; phylum Bacteroidota; class Bacteroidia; order Bacteroidales; family UBA12170; genus UBA12170. The sequence goes on along the minus strand of JAZDJM010000006.1, from coordinate 6,000 downwards.
TGCAGGCTGGGATACCGTTGCACATCAAAATTTTTTAACCGATGTGATAGGGAAATTAAAAGAAGCAGGAATTAGAAGCAGCATTTTCATTGAAACGGATGAAAAAATGATTCGGAATGCATTAAAAACCAATACCGACCGAATTGAATTATACACCGAATCTTATGCCACCAATTATCCTAAGGACAAAGAAGAGGCCATAAAGCCCTTTATCGATGCAGCCATTGTTGCTAATGAAATTGGTTTGGGACTAAATGCCGGCCATGATCTCAGCCTGGAAAACCTGAAATATTTTTCAGATAATATTCCCGCTTTGCTCGAAGTTTCAATTGGCCATGCTTTAATTAGCGAGGCTCTGTATTTGGGCTTGGAAAATACTGTTCAATTGTATTTAAATCAATTAAGAAAATTGAATCCAATCTGATTTCTTTGATTGGTTACTTAATAAATATTTTGTGTCATTTCGAGATTTAGTGTTTTAGTGGCGGGAAAATGTTTTGCCACCAAGCACGAAAACCAAAAGACCACCAATAAAAGCAATCTTACAAAATGCAACTATTTTACAGAACCTACGGCAAAGGAAAACCATTTATCATTTTACACGGATTATTCGGAATGTCAGACAATTGGGTGATTTTTGCAAAAAAAATTGCAGAGCTCGGTTATCAGGTTTACGTTCTCGACCAAAGAAATCATGGACGATCGCCTCATAGTCCAAACTTCAATTATTTGGCGATGGTTGATGATTTATTTGAGTTTATTGATGAACACGAATTGGAAGAACCCATAATTCTCGGGCATTCTATGGGTGGAAAAGTGGCCATGCGTTTTGCATTAGAAAATCCGGATTACCTGTCAAAGCTAATTGTAGTTGATATCAGTTTGCGTCAATATCCCGCACGCGATTACCATTTAAAAGTTATCCGTGCAATGAAAAAAGTAAACTTTTCCAAAATCAACGACAGAAATGAGGTTGAGCATATTTTAGCCGAAGAAATTGAATCGTCAAGTATTCGCCAGTTTATTATGAAAAATCTTTACCGAAAAGACAAAGATGAATTCGCATGGCGAATGTGTTTCACAGCAATTTCGAATAATCTGGATAAAATGTTTGATGGAATTGAGCCTGAAAACCCATTAAACAAACCCACACTTATTGTCAGAGGCGGAAAATCTGATTATGTTTTGGATTCTGATTTACCACCATTAAAACAAGCTTTCCCTCAGGCAGTTGTCAAAACCATTCCAAACGCAACGCATTGGGTGCATGCGGAGGAACCGAAATTGTTTTTTGAGTATGTGGAAGATTTTTTAAGGAATGATGATTAGTTGCAATCAATATATAATATTTGCGATGCTTATAAGCGCATCCACCTCAAACTTCTCTCAGCATTTCGCTTGGTGAGATTTCGGTTAAATGTTATAGAAGCACCAACCGATAGCATTAACATCGAATCTTTAGAATTATCTATGGTTGCATCAAACCTATCGGTATTGATGTAATAATGAGTCAGTTCCATTGAAAAGGAAATATTTTTGGGGGCATCAAATGCGATTCCGATTCCTAAAGGAACCACCCATTCGCTTACCATTTTTGTTTTTCCAAACTCCGTTAATTCATCCGTATAATGATTATAGAGTGAACTTTCAAAATCGATTAATCCATATCCCATAAACACATAAGGATAAAAAGCATGAAGTTTTCCGGATGACTGATTGATTAAGCCGGTAATATTGAGCATGATATTTCCGCCATATTCCCGATATCTTGAATTGATTTCATACTCATTAAACAAACTATGAAATTGTCCGTTTATTAAATTTGCTCTTAGTGCCAAATAAGGCAAAACCCACTTCCCTATCGTAAAAGCATAGGAATTATTATAACTGCTAAAATTTTGCACTGAAGGATTCACAAAAGGATTATCCTTGCTTCCAAATTTAAGAGCCGTACCGCTCGAAGCACTGATAAAAATATCATCAAAAGAAAAAACGGTATTGTCTATTCTAACCCAACGATTTGGGTGTTGGCCATTCGTTTTAAGGGCAATTAATACTATGAAAAGCAACAAAATATTTCTGGTTGGGCTTAAAAAATTAGTCATAGCTTAAAATTTCATCAGTTCATAATTAATTTTTAATGCTCAGAAATCCTGTTCCCAAGTTTTCCGGGAAAACTCCCCTACAAATAAATCAGGCTTGTATGTCAAACTCAGTTTTCATGATGGCTGTAGGTTAATAACACTTTTTTAATCAGAATATTTTCTTTCATACTGAAATTTGAATATCAATTGATTTACTCTTTCTCCCGATTTGCTTTTTTAATCGCTCTGCGTGCCATTAAAATACTCAATTCATAAAGAATCATCAATGGAATGGCTACCAAAATTTGACTAAATACGTCGGGTGGAGTAATAATTGCCGCAATTATTAATACGATGACCAAAGTATATTTTCTGTTCTTTTTCAGGAATTCGATGCTTACTACACCAATTTTAGCCAGAAAATAAATAAGAATTGGTAATTCGAACACCAAACCTATAGAAACAGAGAGTGTAACAACGGTACTGATGTAAGAATCCAAGGAAATTTGATTCTGAACAGTATCACTTACCTGATAAGAGCCAAAGAAATTTAACGCCAAAGGAACTATCATATAATACGAAAACAAAACTCCGGTAATAAATAATCCTGAAATAACAAATACTGCGGAACCGGAACTCTTTCTTTCCATATCATAAAGTGCAGGTTTTATAAACTTCCAGAATTGATAAATTATATAAGGAATGGCGACAACAAATCCGGCGACAAAACTAATGTACATGTGCGTCATAAACTGCCCCGACATATTGATATTGATTATTTTTAGCCCATATTCCTGTATGCAGAAATAATCAATGCCAACCAATTGTCCCATAGTACACAATAAGCGGTTGGTGAAAAAGTCAGCTTCTTTTGGAGCAAGAATTATATCCGTAAAAATAAAATCCTTATTCAGGAATGCAACAATGGCCAAAATAAAAATTGCTGTAAATGAACGTATAAATGTTCCCCGTAATTCGGTTAAATGCTCCCAAAACGACATTTCCTTCTCGTCGTGAGCTTTAGGAACCTTTTTTTCTTTGACTTTTTTACTGCTAATTTGTTCTGACATCGTATTAAAAAAGCAAAATTAGAAATATTTTCGGCAAAAAAGCTTTTACAAACTATCGCCCATTTTTATTAGTTTGTTCAATAAAGCATATACCGTTAATCCTGAAACTGTTTTTATCCCTAATTTTCGGGTAATGTTTTTTCGATGGGTAATTACGGTATGTGTGCTAATAAATAGATTATCAGCGATTTCTTTATTTGTTTTACCGAGGGCAACTTCGCGAACAATGTCTAATTCACGCTCACTGAGTTCTGAATCGCTTTTTCCGCCCGGTGTATTTTTATCCAGCAATGCCAGTTTTCTTTTCAAAATTCGAAGTACATTGCTTTCGTTATCGCTTAAAAAAAGCAATTCACTGCTGGCATAATCCGTTTCAATAAATTCAGGCCGGGAGTCAATTAACTTTATAAACGGAATTTTCTTAAAAATACCCGGGTCAATTTTTGAAGCAATTTCTGACGAAACCAGTAACAACATTATTCTATTTTGAGAAATGCAATGTATCAGATTTTCAGCATCTTCAACACACACAATTTTCTTTCCGGTATATAATTCCTTCAATATATCCGTTAAGCCTTTACACACAATATAGGATGAAGATGCAATGACAATCATGCTTATTTATTGATTTGAAGTAAGGCTTTTTCCATCTGAGTAATTTGCGGCACTAATACAAGGTTTTCGATTCGGGCATGATCGCTTAAATCCTGCTCAAGAGTAAACAATTCTGTTAGAACCTGATTGCGCAAATAACTATCTTTTGGCGTAGGCAAATACTTGATTAAAATATTTTTAAGATCAAATAATTTAGCTTCAATATCCGAGTGCTCTTCTTCATAACTATTTATCGGATACTCCTTAATCTTTTTCTCTGTTTCTTCGCTTAGTATTTTATTATGATATGCTTCAGAAATCTCAAGGGCATAAGGATAAACTTTTTTTTCCTCGAGCGAAATATGTATATACAATTCGTTTTTATACTCTTCAAAGAAATTTTTTACCAATATAAATTCTTCGGCACTGATCTGAGAATGCTGAATAAGCAGATTGATCCTGTTCTCTATTTCCGGTATAATCCTTTCCAGATAATACTTATGCGTTTTAAGCAAATAGGCCACTACCGATTTTATCGACTGTGACTGAAATTGTTTGGAAGCTGTTTTATTGGTATCCAAAAAAGCATTGATAATGGTGAGAAAAAAATCGGTGTCGACAGTATTTTCTTCACAAACTTTTTCAATAGATTTATCCTGAAATCCCAATTGAATGCCCAAACGATTAATAACCGGCAGAAGCAAATGATTAAGATGGATGGCATCGGCCATTTTCATTTCTTTCGAAAGATGCATATCTCTTATTTTTGATGCAAAAGTAATTAAATCTTGGTTTAAAGATTTGGACATTAATCATTATCACATTTTTTTAATTATCAATCAAATCCTTTTTACCTTTGTTTAAAATTCAAAATGAGAAATCCATGAAAAAAATATTAATTAGTTTCCTCATGATAATGTTTTTAGGGGCTCAGGCTCAACAGACAAGTAAATCGGTAATTGACCCGGATTTAAACCGCGAAATTCTACAAGGATGGGTATCACGTGCTGAAATCGCTTCAAAAGACTATCTCGAAGACGAAAAATTAAAATATGAAGCCTATACTGCTGATAAAGAATCTGTAGAAACTATCAAAAAAGCATTTGCTTCAGATAAGAAATTAAATATTCTGCTTGTTTTTGCAACCTGGTGTGGAGATTCAAAAATGCATGTCCCCGAATTTTTTAAAGTTGCCGATTTAGCTCAAATCAAGAAAGTTAAATACCTGGCTGTAAACCGAAAAAAAAATGCAGCTGATATTGATATGAGTAAAATGGATATTCAACGCGTGCCTACTTTTATTGTTTATCGTGGCGATGTGGAAATTGGCAGAATTATAGAAAGTCCGTTATATACCATCGAAAAAGATTTGGCCGGTATTTTGTCAAAATAAATGAAATGTTAGTTTTTGAAGAAAAATCGAGTCTACTTGAGTTTGTAAATAAGCATAAGTTGGCAGGGAAAACCATTGGGTTTGTACCAACTATGGGTGCATTGCATGCAGGCCATATTTCGCTTATGCAGGCAGCGGTAAATGAATGCGATGTTTCGATTGCAAGTATTTTCGTGAACCCTATCCAGTTTAATAATCCCGATGATTTAAAGAAATATCCCAGAAGTTTTGAATCTGACAGCAAAATGCTTGAAGATGCGGGCTGTAAGGCTATTTTTCATCCTTCTGTCGAAGAAATGTATCCCGACAATAATCTGGAAGAATTTGATTTCGGAACGCTGGCTACAGTTATGGAAGGATATTTTCGGCCGGGACATTTTAATGGAGTTGCAGTAATCGTTAAACGCTTATTCGAAATTGTTCAGCCGGATAAAGCCTATTTTGGCAAAAAGGATTTTCAGCAATTGGCAATAATCAGAGCTCTGGTAAAAAAAATGAACAGCCCGATCCAAATCATTGGTTATGATACAGTTCGCGAAAAAGATGGCTTGGCCATGAGTTCAAGAAATATGCGTTTGAACAAATTAGAACGGGAAATTGCGGTTGAAATTTATCAGGCTCTGAATTTTATTAAAGCCAATAAAAATAGTTTTTCACCTGCAGAGCTCGAAAGTAAAGCAAAACAGAAATTGGCCAAGCATTTTCATGTTGAATATATTCAAATTGTGGATGGCCACACGCTTCAAACGATTACAGATTGGAATCAGACCAATTATCCGGTAGTTTGTACGGCAGCATTTTTAGGAGAAGTCCGACTGATTGACAATCTGGAACTTTGAGCTTCAGGAAGAAAGCTGTT
>JAZDJM010000005.1:0-3743 GCA_043804305.1 Bacteroidota bacterium | reverse complement strand
GTTTGTTCAAGATTTACCAACTACTTTTCGTGCAAAAAACGGAGAACAAATTGAAGGCCTTTTATCGGCCAGACTAACCAACTATCAGGGAGAACCTCAAATTATTGCTACAATTAAGGATGTAACCGAACATAATAAACAGACCAGATTATTGCGTAAAAGTGAGGAGCAATTCCGTAAGGCTTTTATGAATATTCCTGATGCTGTTCATATTAACAGAGTGTCGGATGCCGTTTTTGTTGATGTCAATGATTATTTTTTAAAATATACAGGTTTTACAAGGGATGAAATACTTGGCAAAACGCCCGATGAATTAAATGTTTGGTTGGACAATGAAAACAGCAAGAATTATTACAATCGTTTAAAAATACAAGGTTATATCAACGATTTGGAAATAACTTTCAGAATGAAAGACGGAAGCTTACTGGATGCATTAATTTCTTCGAACATTATTGAATTTAATGGCGAGCCTCATATTATAACTGTTACACGCGATATTTCAAAATTTATAGCTGCGCAGGAAGAATTAAGACGAAGCGGAGAGCAATTCAGGCTGGCATTTGCAACTAATCCGGATCCTGTTTTCATACAAGATTATCCATCAGAAAATTTTGTGGATATGAATGAAAGCTTTTTGGAATATTCCGGTTTCAAAAAGGAAGAATTGATTGGTAAAAACCCCGATAAACTTAATTTGTGGTCAAATCAACAAGATAAGATTGAAATTCAAAAACATTTTAGAGAGAATAAAAAACTCGACAATCTTCAAATTAGTTTAAGAATGAAAGATGGCCGAATTTTAAACGGACTTCTTTCAAGACGGGAAATCAAACTTGATAACAAACCCCATTTCCTCAGCATTATAAAAGATATTACTAAAATTAAAAAAGCTCAGGACGATTTAGCCGCAAGTGAAGAAAAATTTCAGAATATTTTTAGTAAAAGCCCGGATGCTCTGGCAATTATGAATGTGGATAACTGGACTTATCTTGAAGTAAACGAAATGTTTACAGAATTAAGCGGATATTCTTCAGAAGAAATTAAAGGTAAATCTACTTTTGAATTAAACATATGGACCAGCGATGAGGATCGTGCTTATTTCTCAAAATATTTGAGAAATCAAAAGGAAATAGTTAATCGCCAAACAATTTTTAGGCAAAGAAATGGAAATCTGATCCATTTATTAGTTAGCGCTAAACTTTTCGAAATTAATGACAAAAAATATTATCTGTTAATTTGCAAAGACATTAGTGATTTCGTTAGCTTACAAATGGCACTTTTTGAAAAGGAGAATATTTTCAAGGCAATTGTAAGTAATTCATATGAAGGTATTTGTATAATTGAAGATGATTTTAAAATTTCGTATGTAAATCAAAAACTGGAACTCATTACTGCTTATTCGAATGAAGAAATTGTTGACCTTGATTTTAGAAAGATTATAACCGATGGTTTTGTTGATGAGGCTGGTAAAATATACAAATCCGGACTATCAATAGAAAATCTTCCTCAACAATTCATTTTTGACCTGATTAGAAAAGACGGTGAAATTAGAAAAGTTGAAATGCATTCTTCAGTAATAAATAATCCTGATGGAAAACCTAAAATAATTGCTCAGATAATAGACGTTACTGAACGCGAAAAAACCGCCAAGATTATAGAAAATGAGCATAAACGGGCACTTCAATATTTCGAAGTAGCCGGTATGATGATGATAGTAATTGATTTGAAAGGGAATATTACAGCTATAAATCAGAAAGGTTGTGAAATTCTTGAGTCTAGCCCGGAGAATTTAGTTGGAAAAAACTGGTTTAATGAGTTTATTCCTAAAAACTTAAGGACTGATATATTGGAAAAGTACAATAATTCAATGATTTCCGGCACGATAAGTTTTCCGTATTTTGAGAATAAAATTAAAACGCTTAGCGGAAAAGAAATTTTAATGGCTTGGCGCAATAGCATATTAAAAGATGAAAACGATTTAGCCATCGGAATGATTAGTTCTGGCGAAGATGTCTCGAGCAGGGAAGAGGCCGGTCGGATACTTAATTTAAGCGGTATGGTTGCCGTTTTATGGAAGAATGAAAATGGCTGGCCTATTGAGTTTATTTCAAATAATGCAGCTAGTCTGTTAGGTTATGAGCCGGAAGATTTTTATTCTGGAAAAATAGACTATGAACATCTTATACACCCTGATGATATAGAGCGTGTAAATCTGGAAGTTAAAAATTTCACTTTTGATAAAAAGAATAAATATATACACAATCCGTATCGCATTATTGCGAAAAATGGAGAAACCAAATGGATAAGTGACAGAACCACAGTTCAGTTCGATTCTGAAGGCAACATCTCACATTACTACGGTATTCTTTCAGAAATAACTGAGGAGATATCAAAGAATGAGAAAATCCGGCAATCCAATGAAATTCTTTCGCAAATGAATGACGGTGTGATTGTTATTAATTTTGATGGCCAGATTTCTGAATGGTCGGCCAGCGCATCAAAAATATTTGGATATAATGATCAGGAAGCTATTGGTAAAAACTTGCATCTAATCTGGAATGAAGAAATAAATGTTCTTGATAAAATTTCCGAAATATTAAGCGTCATTGAAGTTCTTGGATTTTATCAGAATGAGGTTATTTGCCTCCGAAAAGATAAAATAGAAGTACCTATTGAATTATCAGCCAAGAAATTATTCGATGCTTCAGGTGATCCAATTGCCCTGGTTTTAGTAAATCGGGATATCTCGAACCGAAAAATGGCTCAAAAAGCTTTGGAAGAAAGTGAAAGGCGTTACCGTCATATATTCGAATCTATACTCGATGGTGTCATCATTTACAATATGAAAGGTAACATCGTAGAAGTCAATAAAATGACTATTCAGATGTATGGTTACGGATACAATGAGTTTGTTCAGGTAGAAGCCGCAAGACTTATACATCCGGTCAGGAATCATAATTTTGAAGATGTAGTAAAACATTTAAACAACGATTATACAAAAATGTTTGAAGGTGAATCGGTTGACCTTACAAAAACCGGCAAGAAATTCTTCGTAAATGCAAAAGGAAGATTAATCGATTTTAAAAACGAACCTCATTTGCTGATTATCGTTCGCGATATAACAAAAATTAAACAAGCTGAATACGATTTATTGCAGGCAAAAGAAAAGGCAATTGAAAGTGAGCAACTTAAATCTGCATTTCTTGCCAATATGAGTCACGAAATACGAACACCAATGAATTCGATAATCGGTTTTTCCGATTTATTGGGAGATAATGAGATTTCGTTTGAAGAAAAACAGCATTTTATTCGGATAATCAGACAAAATGGCAATCAATTAATGAGAATTATAAACGATATTATCGATATTTCAAAGATAGAAGCAGGTCAGATTCGGTTAAATTATGAACTGGTAGATATCTGTGAAACTTTTGATGATTTATATCAAATGTTTAAAATGCTAGCCGGTGACAAAGGCCTTGAATTGTCGAAAAAGTCGGTTTGTAATGAAAATGGCTTCCTCATTAAAACGGATGAACTCCGGTTAAAACAAATTCTCATCAATCTGTTAAGCAATGCTTTAAAGTTTACTCATCAGGGAGTTATTGAGTTTGGCTATTTTGTAACCGATAATGAAAAGAGCATACAGTTTTATGTTAAAGATACCGGAATTGGTATTCCGGAAATAAAACAAAAAGAAATTTTTCAACGGTTTATGCAGGCTGAATTAAAAACAACAAAAC
>JAZDJM010000004.1:0-3724 GCA_043804305.1 Bacteroidota bacterium | reverse complement strand
TTATCGGCTAATTCAACAGCCAGGCTTTCAGTAAAAATTGAAACTGCTCCTTTTGATGAAGAGTACAAACTTAAAAGCGGAAACTTTACACTTCCCTGAATGCCACCCATACTGCTGATGTTCACAATATGTGCATTTGCTTTCATCAATGGAATAGTAATTTGAGAGAGCCGGAATGCCGCCTTAATATTCACATCAAAAGATTTATCAAAATCCTCTTCATTCAGTTCCAAAAACGGTTTGGCTACTAAATAGCCGGCATTATTGATTAAGATATCTACTTGTTTAAACTGATTGATGATTGCTATTTTAAGCAAATTGAAATCATCCTTTTGAAAATCAAAAACAAAATAATCCAGATTTGAAGAAGGATATTCAGCTTCAACTTTATTTTTTAGATCTTGTAATTTGCGCTCTGAGCGGGCGATGGCTAAAATCGAATTACCACAGCGTCCGGCTAATTTTATTGCGGCTTGATATCCTATTCCTTTACTGGCGCCGGTTATGATTATATTCATTAGTTAAATTTCAAATATTATGTTTATTTATCCTCTCTACCTTGAAACCTTTCTTGAAATTACCGCGAAGACGCTAGGTAATAGCAAAGGTCGCCAATCGTTAATTCACTAGCTTTTAGAGTTAAACTTACCCTATAAATTATTTACAACTCTTCTTATCCCATTTTTAATTAATGCGACATTAAAATTAATCAAAAGCCCTAATTTGCAATTTGAAAGTTTTAAATAAGTCAATACCTGTGCAAGATGCACATCGTTTATTGCCTCAACGGCCTTTATTTCAATAATTACTTTTTTTTCAATCATTAAATCGACCCTATAGCCAATTTCCAGCTTAACTTCTTCGTAAAGCAAAGGTAATGGCTTTTGTCTTTCTATAAATAAACCACTTTTTTTGATTTCATAAAACAGACATTCTTCATAAGCACTTTCTAATAATCCTGGCCCTAAATTTTTATGAACTTTTAAAGCAGCATCAAATATTTCTTTTGATATTTCATTTTCAGTCATGGCCTAATTTTTTCTTTAGTGAGCTTAGCGTTAACATTGCGATCATTGCGTTTATTATAAATAAGTAGGAATCATATTCTTGACATTCGAAATGGTGCAGTAGCCCGCTCAAAAATACCATGCATAAAAGCAATAGCCAGGCCGTAATTGGTTACCGGAATTCCTGCATCAATGGCAGGTTTTAAACGATTGGAAACCTGTTTTTTGGTGATTACACAACCGCCGCACTGAATGACTATTGCATATTCTTCAATTGGCCTTTTTAGGCTTTCCAATCCCGAAACCATCTCATATTCAAGTTTTTTATTGGTAAATTTATTCAGCCAATTTGGAATTTTAAACTGTCCGATATCCTCGCAGGAAACATGATGGGTACATGATTCCAGAACTAAAACTATATCCCCGTCTTTTAGTTCAGCAAGTTTTGGAGTGCCTTTTAAATAGGCATCAAAATCGCCTTTTTGCCTTGCCAGAACCACACTGAATCCGGTTAATGGAATTTCAGCAGGAACAATGGCATTCACATATTCAAAAGCCTGGCTATCTGTAATGACCAACACAGGTTTTGGATACATAACTTTTAAATACTGCTCTAATTCTGTTTCCCGAAGGGTAACCACTACGGCATGATTATCCAAAACATCCCTGATCATTTGTACTTGAGGTAAAATCATTCTTCCTACAGGAGCCTCCGAATCAATTGGAGTGACCAATAAAACCACATCGTCTTTTTTGACAATATCACCCAGAAGGCTGGTAAAATGAAGCGCATTCCGTGGCATCATTTTGTTGATTTCCTGCTGAAGCAAACTCGTGTTTTCTTGCGAAATACAACTGAAATGGACAATTGGAACCTGAAGCCTTGCCCCAATTTCATTCGATTTTTGCTGATCGATAGGGAAAACATCCGACTTATTTTGAACAATCAAAAAAGGAACATTAAACTGACGAAATTTTTCAATCAATTCTTCTTCAAAAGCTTCGAATACATGATTAACAATGACGAGAATTGCCAAATCGATCTGACTTATTTGCAGAAGGCTTTTCTTTATCCGCTGTTGTCCTAACTCACTGTCATCATCAATTCCGGCGGTATCAACAAAAATAACCGGCCCTAAATCAGCAACTTCCATCGATTTTTTTACCGGATCGGTGGTTGTGCCCGCTATAGCTGAAACGATGGCAATATCCTGATTTGCCAATGTATTGATTAAACTGCTTTTTCCGTAATTACGGCGTCCAAAAATACCAATGTGTGGTTTTAAGTCTTTTCCCTTGTTCATTTCTTAAAACATTTCCTTTTTAAAATCAACCACAGAAGCACAGTACACAGAGAAAAAAGATAGACTTTTAAACAACAGCACAATTACTCTGTGTCTTAGTGCCTTTGTGGTTATATTTTTAATTAATTTCTTTAGATTTAAATATTTATGAATCAAATCGTCCATCTTTCAATACCAATTTCCTATCGCACATGGCTGCCAATTCCACATTATGGGTTACAATAATAAATGTCTGTTTAAATTCATCTCGCAAAGCGAAGAATAATTTGTGCAGTTCCTGCGTATTTTCACTGTCGAGATTGCCAGAAGGCTCATCTGCCAGAATAATCCGAGGAGTATTAATCAAGGCTCTAGCAATGGCAACCCTTTGCTGTTCACCACCCGATAATTCAGCCGGTTTATGATTTAAGCGGTGACCCATTTGCAAAAAATCCAACAATTCGGCGGCTCTTTTCTCGACTTGTTTTTTAGGTTTTTTTCCGATAAAACCGGGCAGACAAACATTCTCGAGACTTGTAAACTCAGGCAACAAATGGTGAAACTGAAAAACAAAACCAATGTGTTGATTCCTGAAATCGGCCATGGCATTATCATTCAAAGCAAAAACATTTTCACCGGCAATTTTCAATTCTCCTGTATCTGGCCTGTCTAAAGTCCCTAAAATCTGAAGCAAAGTCGTTTTTCCGGCACCTGAAGCACCGGTAATCCCAACAATTTCCCCGGAACTAATATTTAAATTAATATCCTGCAGCACTTTAATTGCCCCGTAAGATTTAGAAATCCCCTGAGTTGAAATCATAATTTTTTATGTGAGTTGCAAATATGCTAAGATATGGGGAGTTTTCAAATGAAATATGAAAATTATTGACCGTCTGCTAATCCATATGTCTTCATTCCATTACTTATAAAATTTAATTTTTGAATTAATGAATGTAAGTTAAAAACCCGGAACCCAGCGACTCAATTCAATATTTTAATAAATAATTGTTATGAATAATATTTTTTGTTTATATTTGAAATTCAATCGCTTAGAATTAAATCTAAAATTGTAAAATGATTGGAATAAAAACTAATTATTGTACATTTTATTACCGTCATTATTTGGAATTATTCTAGCTGTATTTTTAAAGAAATGATGCATTTAAATTTAGCTTCTACAAATTGAAAATACAAAAAGAAATAGGGATTAATATTGGCATCAGCTTATTGCTATCGATAATTATTGTTCTGATTATTTTAGTTTTTTCGGATAAATACCAGATCGATTTAGCTGATAAAATCACAATAAATAAAAATAATATCCATATTTTTCAAGATTTGGACGGTGATGGTTTAAGTGAACACATCTTTTTTATTCTGAATGATACAAGCCAAGTTGGGCTTATTGTTTATAAAGACACTAAAATTATTGAC
>JAZDJM010000003.1:0-9126 GCA_043804305.1 Bacteroidota bacterium | reverse complement strand
ATAAAACTTGCGTTAATTTTTGTCGATTGCTTATACGCTAATATGGATTCCTCGAGAAGTTCATTTTGTTCATAAGCTTCTGCCAAAAAATAATAGGAAACGGCATCAGCATCTTCTCTTTTAATGGTTTCGTTATAAAACGCTATCGCTTTGGTGTAATTTCCCAAACTAAAATAGATATTGGCAATATTAAACCATGCTGATGCATATTCTTCGTCGATAGCAATTACAAACTCATATGCATCTATGGCTTTTTCACTTTCTCCCATAGAATTATAGGAAATGGCTAAATTAAACCAGGCTCCTTTGCTATATGGATTTTCATCAATAAAAGCCTTAAAATAATCTACAGCATCTAGCGAACGATCAGCCATTTCATAACAGAGGCCAATCTCACTAAGTGTTTGATCACTTTCCGGATCTAAGTCGAGCACTTTTTGCAGGTATTCCAATGCTTTATCATATTGTTCCAGATTTTCATATTCAAAAGCAATGTTCGAATAGACTTCAGCCAAATCATGATTCTGATTAAGTGCATGAATAAACTCTTCAATTGCCTCACGATATTGCTGTAACTGACTTAAGATTGAACCTTTGGTCATATAAAAATCAGAATCGCCTATATTTCCCAAATCATCAAGCAAGGCTAATCCTTTCTCCGGTTGATCATTTAAGGCATAATACTGGGCTTTTTTCAATAGAAACTCATAATTTCCGGGATATTGTTCAAGAGCGTATTGAAGTGCTTTTTTGAGCATCTCCATATTTCCGTTTTCAAAATAGGAGTCTACAACTGCTGATAATTCGTCAATATCAAAATACAATGAGTGCTTTGTTTCCAGCATTTCCTGAAAACGCTCAATCATTTGGTTTAATTCTTCATCTGAATAAAAATCGAAATCTTCTCCCATAAGATTATTAATTCGCTACAAAAATACTCTTTTTTTAATGATCATCTATACACTATTATCCAATCATTTATACACAGATTTACTCACAATTAAATTTTATGTTAAATGTTGAAAACATTTGCTGTTTCCGGATTCTATTCCGGCGTTAAAATAGATATTCCTGTATATTTGCAAAACAGAGCAAAGCAAAAACACTTTAAGAATTTAAATGAATACGCATGACTTTAATTAAATCTATTTCCGGATTCAGAGGAACTATTGGTGGACAGCCAGACAAAAATCTAACGCCGGTGGATATTGTAAATTTTGCCACTGCATTTGCTTTTTTTATTCAAAAAGAAAGCAAAAAAGAGAAACCAATGGTTGTTGTAGGACGTGATGCCCGTCTCTCAGGCGAAATGCTTGAAGGCCTGGTTAACAATACATTGGTTGCCATGGGTGTTGATGTTATTTCGCTTGGACTTTCAACTACTCCAACAGTTGAAATGGCCGTAACCGATTTAAACGCTGATGGCGGAATTATTCTTACTGCAAGTCATAATCCTAAACAATGGAATGCATTGAAATTACTCAATTCAAAAGGAGAATTTATTTCAGCCGATGATGGCGAGGAATTGATAAAACTTATCGAGAAGCAGGATTTTAATTATGCAAGCATTGATAAGATTGGAAAAATAACCTATGACAATACGCAAATTGACAAGCATATCCAAAAAATACTGGCTCTGAAGTTAGTGGATGTGGATGCAATAAAGAAAGCTAAATTTAAAGTTGCCATAGATGCAGTAAATTCAACCGGTGGAATCTCAATACCTCCCTTATTGAGAGCTTTAGGTGTAGAAGAAATTATTGAACTTTATTGCGAGCCTAATGGCATATTTCCGCATAATCCGGAACCGCTTCCTGAACATCTGCGTGATTTATCCGAATTAATTTTGAATAAAAAAGCTGATGTTGGTTTTGTCGTAGATCCTGATGTTGACCGATTAGCAATAGTTTGTGAAAATGGAAATCCATTTGGCGAGGAATATACACTTGTTGCCATTGCAGATTACATTTTAAGAAATAAAAAGGGAAATACAGTGTCGAACCTTTCTTCCACAAGAGCTTTGCAAACAATTACGCATATTCACGAAGGCCAGTATTTTGCTTCGGCTGTTGGAGAAGTAAACGTTGTTGAAATGATGAAAAAAACCAAAGCGATTATTGGTGGAGAAGGCAATGGTGGTGTTATTTATCCTGAGCTACATTATGGTAGAGATGCTTTGGTAGGAATTGCCTTATTTTTAAGCTTGATGGCCAAGCGAAAGCAAAAGGTTTCAATGATTCGAGCTAGTTTTCCTGATTATTTTATAAGCAAAAATAAAATCAATTTAGATGAAGGAATGGATGTTGACAAACTATTGGAAAAAATTGCTGCTAAATATAAAAATGAAAGAATAAGCACTATCGATGGCGTAAAAATTGATTTTGATACAGAATGGGTTCATCTGCGTAAATCAAATACGGAAGCTATAATTCGAATTTATGCTGAAAGTAACAGTATTTCGAAAGCCGATTATCTGGCTGATAAAATTAAGCGCGATATTGGTGAATTTTTAAATGCATAAAATCTGGTATGGATTTTATTACAATCTTATTAATAGCTATTGGATTATCATTTGATAGTTTTGCTGTTTCTTTGGCCAATGGTTTATCCATTAAGAAATTAAATGCCTGGCTGATTTTTCAATCATCGGCTAATTTAGCTCTATTTCAGGCACTTATGCCATTAATTGGTTGGTACCTTGCCATTGGATTTCAACAACGCATTCAAGATTATGATCATTGGCTTGCATTTGGCTTACTTTTGATAATAGGTTCGCGAATGATCTATGAAAGCTTGGACAAGAGCAATACTGCAATAGAAAATGGTATTCATTTATCAAAAATCAAATTGGTGGCTCAAGGTATTGGCACAAGCATTGATGCATTGGCCATTGGAGTCAGTTTTGCACTTTTAGAGATTGAGATTAAAAAACCGATAATCATTATTTTTGTTGTTACCTTCATTATCAGCCTTATCGGAATTCAATTAGGTAAATATTATGGTAAAAAACTCGGAAAGAAAATGGAAATCGTCGGTGGACTCATTCTCATTGGGATCGGTTTTAAAATATTAATTGAACACATCTATTTTCAATAAATCAATCAGAACTTCCTGAACCATTGAATCATAGGCAAAGGGGAAGGCGTTAGTTCACCATCGATTAGCAATCCACCAAAACCAAACTGAAAAGCTTTATTGCTTTGCTGTTGGATACGTATTCCCGGAATAAACATGGCTATTCCTCCTTCAACTCCGGCATTACTTACAATGAATGAATCAAAAACAAGACTAACTTTTTTAGCTACACGAGTCATTCCGGCTACAGAAAACAATAAGCTTCCATGACTCTCACCCTGAGCCCAAATTAGTCCGTAGCCTGCTGAAAAGTTGATATTACTTCTACGGTCGCCCAAACTTAAAGCTGCAAAAGGCAAAGCTAATCCAAAATCAGGCGCAGCCCAGGAGCCGGTTCCCAACAATGTTCCAATTCCAAGATGTGCCTTTTCGCTTAACTGATGACTATATTTTGCAGATGCAATTATTGGCATGCCAGACCACGTGGTCAATATCCCTACACTTAAATTATCGCTTACGCCAAACTGAAAATCAGGCCCATAGAGATTCCATAGTATATAACCTTCACCTTTTGCAATTGGGAAGCCATTGGTAGTTATAAAATACCTGCTTGCAAATTCCTGTTCAGGCATATAATCACCGGTAGCGGTGTATTCTCCATTTTTTACTTCTTTGATATCTTTGATTTCGTAAAACGGAATACTGACTTTGCCTTTGGTTTTTGTATCGATTATAATTTCTTTGTAATCTCTGGAAATAATATTACCCAAAAATTCAGCATCACTATACGTAATAATAACATATGTTTTATTTGTGATTAGGTTTGAGGTATCAGACTGTGCTTTTATGGTAGTATTGATAAACACTACAAAAAGTAACATTATTAAAATTAAAGATTTAGTTTTCATATGTCTATAATTTGTTTTTCATTTGCCATATGGAACTCGCCCTATAGTCATCCTTGTGTGTGAGTAAATTTTTACTCATGGCTCGTTTCATATGTTTATAATTTGTTTTTTAATGGTCATATGGAACATCCACTATAATCATCCTCCTGTGTGTCAAAATTGATTAGTCGTGGATGTGTCATCAGTGTATAATTTATTTTTGAATCTGAATTATTTAACCGATTTCAAGATATCCAAAGTCAAATCCCAAAACATTTGCACGGTTTTAATTTCGAGCCGTTCATCAGGCGAATGTGCTCCTTTAATTGTAGGACCATAAGAAATCATATCCATTTTTGGATATGTTTTTCCAATTAATCCGCATTCCAAACCGGCATGAATTGCTAAAACTTTCGGTTTTTTCTTAAATAATTTTTCATAGGATTTGGAAGTTATTTCCATTACTTTTGAATTTGGATTTGGTTTCCAACCTGGATAACCTGCTGAGTGTGTGACTTTAGCACCTGCCAATTTAAAGGTTGACGCTACCATATTTACAACATCATGCTTAGCCGATTCTGAACTAGAACGCTGACTGGTAGTAACAAGAATGTGATCCGAACTTGTTTTTACTGCAGCTAAATTGGTAGATGTTTCTACAAAATCAGGGATATCTTGCGACCATGCTATCACGCCGTGCGGACAGGCATAAATTGAATTTATTAAGCGTTCCTGCAAATCTTTTGAAAAAACCTTTTCTTTGTTTTCTATTGGTTTAAGTTTAATATTAAGATTTGGTTCGGTAACAGAAAATTCCTGCTTTAATGTATCTGTTATTTGCATTACAAAATTATTCAGTTCAAGAGTAAATGCTTCTGGAACACAAACTTCAGCTATTGCTTCCCGGGCAATTGCATTTCGAAGATTGCCTCCTTCGAATCTTGAGATTCTCAAATCGTACTCGTTTATGGCTTTATATAGGATGCGATTTAGCATTTTATTTGCATTACCATATCCCTTATGAATATCATCTCCAGAATGTCCGCCGCGCAATCCTTCAACTTCAATACTAAACCATTTAGTATGTTTAGGTGCTTTTTCCAGACTTAAATCAAAAGTAACAACAGTATCCATTCCTCCGGCACATCCAATAAAAAGTTCGCCTTCATCTTCTGAATCTAAATTCAATAAAATACGACTTTTTAGAAAATCAGGCTTTAGTCCAAAAGCACCTGTCAAACCTGTTTCTTCATCAACTGTAAACAAACATTCAACCGGCCCGTGTTCAATATTTTCTGATGCCAGGATAGCCAACTGCGCGGCCATGCCAATTCCATCATCGGCACCTAAGGTTGTACCTATAGCCTTAACCCATCCGTCTTCAATTTTAGTGCGAATAGCATCATTTTCGAAATCGTGAACAATGTCATTGTTTTTTTCGCAAACCATATCCATATGACTTTGCAATACTACCCACGGAAAATCCTCAAATCCTTTCGTTGCATTTTTTCGGATAAGAATATTGCCGGTTTCATCTTCAAGAGTTTCTAAATTGTGTGCTGCGCCAAAATTGTGCAGATATGATTTTATTTTTCCTTCTTTTTTTGAAGGTCGGGGAATTTGACAGATTTCATCAAAAAATTCCCAAACCAAGTGTGGTTCTAATTGTCGAATCGCTTTATTCATTTTTAAAATAGATATTTTTTTGCCTGTTCGGCAATAATAAATTCTGCTCCCAGATAGCTAAACTCCTTGAGCTGGTTTAAAATTATTTCCTGATCATTTACATTTTTTAAAAAACCCGGTTTAATGTGGGTTATGATTACTTTTAATCCTTGAAGTGCATTGTTTTGGTTATCAGAATTAATTAGAGATGCTAAATTTTTCAATTCGCGGCCTAAATATTTAGGATTTAAGTGGCCAAATAACAGATTATCCGGTACACTATTGTTGAAGGAGCATTCTATAACTAGTGCCCTTAATTGATTTAATCGGATAAGTGGTGAAATCTCGTTCCAAACACTAGCAAGCGAATTGCTATTTTCAACTGAATCTGCTCCGGTATCACCAAAATAGATGATATAATCGGATTCATTTCTTATTAAAAACGCTGTTGAAATGCCTGAACCCAAATGACTTAAATGAAAGGCTTTAAGCTCTAATTTTGGTTCTGATAAAGAAACCCATTGCTTTTCGGGTGTGATTACAAAATTGTATTTCCCAATCTGATTCTCTCCATAATCGGTAAAATTTGCCCAGATTCCATCATTGAAAACATATTTTACAAGTTTATTTCTTGTT
This sequence comes from Bacteroidota bacterium, assembly GCA_043804305.1. GTDB lineage: Bacteria > Bacteroidota > Bacteroidia > Bacteroidales > UBA12170 > UBA12170. Next base: position 2,863 of record JAZDJM010000003.1, on the reverse strand, counting down.
TGCTCCGTGCAATAGATTGCTTTCTGTGTATCGAATGGTGATGCTTGAATTAATCCTGCAATATGGTCAAAATGAGCATGAGAAATGACATAAGCTTTTATCCTGCTTTTTAATAAAAACGCATCAGGTGAATGAATATTAGTTTCTGAATCATAATCATTACCGGCTAAAAGTTTCAATCCACTCATTAATGAGCCTGCATCGAGGGCTACAAAATTTTCAGAACCGGCTGGAGCAATTAAATACGAAGAAAGATTACTTTCATCAACTCCGCCTCCACTTCCCAAAACTACAAACTGAAAAGCATGCTGTGAATAGGCTTGAAGAAAAGAAATTAAAATAAGAATACCTATAAACGTCTTTTTTAGATACATCATAATAAACTTTCCAATGTAGTTTAGTCCACCCAATTTTTAAATTCAAAATAGACGAATTTTTATTTTTAATGGCCTATCTAATTTAATTCAAAATATTTTCTGATGTACAAAAGTATAAAATAATCCCAAATTGAAGTCAGATAATGAATGCAACAATTTTTTATCCTGATTGACCGTGAAAAAATTTGTTAAAAACTTCATTTGCTTTGTGTTTTTTTGTTTTTTCGCATCTGTAATTTTGTGAATGAATAGAATGATGGCTTACCGTAACATATTGTCTTTTGTTTTAATACTTTTACTCAGTAATCCATTAGGGATGAGTGCTTTGGTAAACGAAGGAAAACCTCTTTTTGGGCATTCCAATCCCAATGATTTTCCTGTACCTGAGGAAGTTATAAATAACACGTATGATAAACTTCTCCAATCATTGGAAAAATTCAGATTTAACGGTACTGCGCTTGTGGCTGTTCAAAACCAGGTGATTTTTGAAAAAGCAAGAGGCTTTGCTGATTTTAAGACAAAGAATTCGATATCATTGGAATCAAGTTTTCAACTCGCCTCGGTGAGCAAATCGTTTACCGCATTAAGTATTATGATACTTAAGGAAAGAAAATTACTTGATTACGATGACATGATAACTAAATATTTACCCGATTTTCCTTATCCTGATATCAGTATTCGCCATTTATTAAATCACACTTCCGGATTGCAAAACTATATGTTTTTGGTCGATAATTATTGGCAAGCCGATAAGCCAATTTCGAATCAGGAAATGCTTAACTTAATGATTTCGCATAATTTACCGTTAAATTATTTACCAGGAAGAAGATTTGCCTATTCTAATACAGGATATGCCATTCTGGCACTTGTTACCGAAAAAATTTCCGGGCAGTTTTTTGGCGATTTTTTAAAAGCCGAAATCTTCGACAAATTAGGAATGACGCAAACCTATGTATACGACCGAAACAAAATTGAACAGGATTCAAATCAGGTTATAGGCTACAATGCAAGTGGAAGAAGATTACATGCCTATTATCACGATCCGAATAATGAGATTCTTGGCGATAAAAGTGTGTATTCAAGTGTTGGTGATTTATTTAAATTCACCAAAGCCTTAAATAAATATGAGATTGTAAGTAAAGAAATTCTAGACGAAGCATACACATCGGCCAAATTAAAAAATTATATGGTGAATTATGGATTCGGGTGGCGCATGAAAGAAGAAAATAATCACAATTATATTTTTCACAACGGCGCCTGGCACGGGTTTTCAACAACAATTACCCAGGATTTGGATAAAGGAATTACCTTAGTTCTGTTAAATAACACCAATGTTTCAATCGAGACTATAAAACAGGAATTATTGAATATCATTCACGAAGAACTTGATCCTTATCTTAGCAATTAGATTTATTTTTCCATTCATATCTTATGGTTTTACAGTTTAGAACACTATTTTTCACTGAAATATTATTTTTTTAATTAAAAATTGTAATCAAATGAAAAAAATTATGTCATATAAACAAAAATTATAATTGAAAACATTAACTTTGTGAAAACAACAATTCAACTAAATCCCCATGAAAGATAAAATAAATAATATTATTTTGGTTCCCACAGATTTTTCTGAAGTATGTAGTAATGCCATGCATCAAGCTGCCGAGGCTGCTCGTTTTTTTAAATATGAATTGCATTTGCTTCATGTTATTGATAAAAACACAACAGCTTATTTAAAAACTGAAAATTTAGGCATTGATTCCATTTACAATCGCTTACAAGAAATTGCCGACGAATTGAAAAAACAATACAGCATTGAAGTAAAAATTAAAGCTGAGGATGGCGATATTTTTAACACAATAAAGTCGGTTGCCCAACACTTAGGTGCAAAACTTGTCTATTTAGGCACACACGGTAAAGTTGGAATGCAGAAACTTACCGGAAGTTTTGCTTTAAAGGTAGTAACGGATTCTCCTGCACCTGTTATTGTAGTTCAAAAACGTAAATTCGACAAAGGATTCAGAAATATTCTATTACCCATAACCAGCAATGCCGGACCATGGGAAAAAACTGAATGGGCTACTTTTATGGCAAAACAGCTCAATTCTAAAATTCATTTAATGAGTATTCCCGGCAAAGAAATGGAAGAAACTACTAAAATGCTGGCTAAGCATTTCGATGAAAAAAAGGTTGAATATACTTCAATTGTTGTAGAAAAATCTGCAAATTTTTCTCAGCATGTGATTGAACATGCTACAGCAAATAATATCGATCTGATAATGATTATGACCAATCCGGATACAAGTTGGACAAAATACCTTTTAGGTTCATACGACGAGGAAATTATTTTTAATGGCTCTCAAATTCCTGTGATGTGTATTAATCCACGAAAATACAACTGGGAAAAAATTATGAGTTACTAAGAACTTTACCGGAGCTAAAAACTCCGGTTTTTTTATGCCTTAATTTTCATTAAATACGATTCAGCC
>JAZDJM010000002.1:0-10984 GCA_043804305.1 Bacteroidota bacterium | reverse complement strand
ACTAACCTCGTAACAAATTATGCTACTTGGAACCATTCGGTTGTAAGTTCTACCAACGAAATACAAACCCTATGGGGCGCAGCTTATGCCGCTATTAATGCCATCAATATATTTATTGAAGGCTTAGATGCAAACTGGACAAGTGGAAAACTCGCAGGAATTATAACTGAAGCTGAATACAAGCAGTTTAAAGGTGAAGCTTTGGCATTAAGAGGAATAGCTTATTTCTCTTTAGTACAGTTATATGCCCAGCCTTATAATAAAAATGCCGGCACCAGCCTTGGCCTTCCGCTTCGCCTAATCGCTTACAAGACAGGAGCTGATAATGATATGGCAAGAAGCACTGTTGCGCAGGTTTATACACAAATTTTATTAGATTTGAATGATGCTGAGCCTATGGTTCTGGCAAATTTCACAACAGATCTATTAAATACAACCCGTATTCATAAAAATACGATTATTGCGTATAAAACTCGTGTATATCTGCATATGAACGATTTTGCAAAAGTGCAAACTGAAGCTGCGAAAATTGTACCTGCTGCCGCTCCTTTTGTAGCTCCTTCAGGTGTTGCCCATACTTTAGCTGCAACTTTTGCCGGGGTTTGGGCCTCGCCTTATACTTCTAAAGAGTCTATTTTTTCGATGCCTTTTACAGCTACCAACCTGGCCGGAACGCAAAATTCCTTAGCACATTATCACCATCCATCTTCAAGTGAATCTTATTATTTGAATAGAGCTGCTGGTGGTATTTATTCACAATTAGTGACAGGTGATGCACGCAAAACAATTTTAGCAACCGGTACAGTAGCAAGTCAAACTGAATATTTCTGTGGAAAATACACAAATTTCACCAGTCAGGTTGATTATGCTCCTGTTATCAGATATGCAGAAGTATTGCTTAACTACGCAGAAGCCAAAGTTAGAGGTGCAAACGCAGTAACTCAAAGTGCAGTTGATCTTTTAAATGCAGTAAGAGTGCGTTCATATCCGGCAGGAGCCTATACTTTAGCAAGTTTTGCCAGTGTTCAGGCGTTTCGTGATGCTATTATGCTCGAAAGAAGTATGGAGTTTCTTGGTGAAGGTATCCGCAATATGGATTTAATGCGTACCATGGCAACTATTCCTACCAAAGGTGGAGTATCTGCTGTTGAACCAACAAGCCCTACTTACATTTGGCCTATTCCTACTAGTGAGCTTAATATTAATAAACTAATGGTGGGCAACGGTAATTAATTGAATTGCAAATTTTTCCTGAAATAGGCTGTCCCCAAAAGGCAGCCTTTTTTGTTTGTTTTAATCACAGATGTATTATCGAAGATGTTTTCTATATTAGTGAACAGAAATTATTCAATTGGTTAATCATGTTATAATTATACTATATCTGATAATAATATTTTTACTTTCTGAAATTTTTAACTGATGAAGAGTATATTTTTATCAGACCTAATCCAAAAAATCTACCAGAATTAATATTTATTTTTCCAATATTTTAAAAGCGAAAACTCAAACCTAAGAACCTATATTTCTGTCATATATAAAACACAATAATAGGGTTTATTATGCAAGCATATATAAACTATAATTAAAAATATGGATTCAATGTTAAAATCTGTTAATTATATGTTTTATTTAATATATTTGAACCCGAAACACTGACCAAAACCACTTAATACCTTTTTTTAATGGTAGAAGTCTCTGTTTATCGGTATTTTAACATAACCGGGGAAATTTTTTTATTAACCAATATTCAATTAATTATGAGGAAATTCTTTTTAATGCTCACTTTGATTAGCTTTTTTGGCATTCAAAGTGCTTTTGCACAAACTACTGTATCAGGTACGGTTAAAAGTGCAGATGACGGAGGTACACTTCCTGGTGTATCGGTAATTATTGAAGGAACAAGTTTAGGTACTACTACCGACATGGATGGAAAATTCAGTCTTGTTGTGCCAAGCGGTTCTAGAGCGCTTGTTTTTACATTTGTTGGAATGGAAAAGCAAACGATTGCATACACAGGCCAGACTACGATTAATGTTACCATGAGGTCTTCTTCACAGGTTCTTGACGAAGTGCTGGTAGTGGCCTATGGAACAGCAAAAAAAGGAGCTTTTACAGGTTCTGCTGCTCAAATTAATGCAGAAAAACTTGAATTGCGTCCTTTAACAAACGTTTCAACTGCAATCGAAGGTGCCTCTGCTGGTATTCAGGTAAGTTCTGGTAACGGACAACCAGGCGGTGGTCAGGATATTCGTATTCGCGGTTTCGGCTCTGTAAATGCTTCAAGTTCTCCTCTTTATGTTGTTGACGGAGTTCCTTTCGCAGGAGTTATCGGCGACATTAACATGAACGACGTTGAAAGTATTACCGTTTTAAAAGATGCAGCTTCTACTGCACTTTACGGAAATAAAGCTGCCAATGGTGTTGTAATGATTACAACCAAAAAAGGTAGAAAAGGCAAGGGAGAAATGAACGTAAATATTAGCCAAGGCTATACTACACGTGCTATTCCTGAATACGACCGCGTTGGTGTAAATGATTATTATGTATTAAACTGGGAAGCAATTAAAAACCACCGCGTTTATACCACCGGAAATACAGAAGCTGTTGCAGCTCAATACGCAACAGATAATTTAATTGCCAATTTAGGTTATAATATTTTAAATGTGCCAAATAATCAAATAGTTGGAGTTGATGGAAAATTTAATCCTTCAGCAACAGTTCTTCCTGGTTATACTGATTTAGACTGGCAAAAAGAAATTATGAGAACTGGTAATCGTAAAAATTATGATGTTTCTTACCAAGGCGGCAATGAAACAACTGATTACTATGTATCTATGAGTTACTTAGATGAAACTGGTTATACAATTATGTCAGATTATGAGCGTTTTAGCGGTCGTATCAACGTAAACACTCAACCAAAAGATTGGTTTAAAACAGGTTTAAATATAGCCGGATCCAGCACTGTTGCTGAACAAGCCTATCAGGCAAGCAGTACTGCTTATGTAAATCCGTTCTTCTTTACCCGTCGTATGGGTCCAATTTATCCGGTTTATCTTCACAATGCCACAACAGGTGAATTTATTCTTGACGGTAATGGCGAAAAGATTTACGATTTAGGTAATATGATAAGCTTAGGTGGTGCAACTCGTCCTTCTGGAGGTTCTCCAGGTCGTATGGTTATTGCCGAAACGCTATGGAATCGCGATACTGATAAATCAACAAACTTAAGTGCAAAAACGTATTTAGATTTGTATTTCTTAAAAGATTTCAAATTTACTGTAAATGCTAGTTACGATAAACGTCATTATTACAATATCGATTTTGACAATAAGATTGTGGGTGATGGTGCTCCAGCCGGACGTGCCGGAAGAACTTCCACTATTCGCAACACCATTAACTTCAACCAATTGTTAAGCTATACTAAAGAATTAAATGATCATTCCTTTGTAGCATTACTTGGACATGAAAACCACGATTATGAGTATAATTATTTCACTGCTTTCCGTCAAAACATCATTGCTGATGGAAATACTGAATTAATCAACTTTACATCAACCAACGATGTTGAATCTTATACAAGTAATTATAAAACTGAAGGATATTTTGGACGTTTGGATTATGATTATAAAGATAAATATTTCGTAACAGGTTCATACCGTCACGATGGTTCTTCACGTTTTTATTCTGAAAACCGTTGGGGAGATTTCTGGTCAATAAGCACTGCATGGAGATTGGATCAAGAAAATTTCATTAAACAATTCAGCTTTATTAATTTATTGAAATTCAGAGCATCTTATGGTGAAGTTGGTAACGATGCCCTTGATTCTTATTATCCATATCAAGCTTTATATTCATTAGGATATAACAATGGTCTTGAACCGGGTATTTGGCAAACATCTTTACCGGCTCTTGATTTAGTATGGGAATCGAATAATAGTTTTGACTTAGCTTTAGAATTCGGATTATTTAATAAACTTTTTGGTTCTGTTGAATTCTTCCATAAAATTTCTGATAACCTTTTATTTGATGTTCCACTTCCTCCTTCTGCAGGTATGGATAATGTAACAAAAAATATAGGAACCATGTTTAACCGCGGTATAGAATTTAGCGCTGAATATGATATTATTAAAACCCGTGATTTTAAATGGAATATCGCTGCAAACATTACCACTATTCATAATGAGTTTACTAAACTTCCGCAAGAAGAAATGATTGTAGGTTCTAAGAAATATATGGTTGGAAAATCAATTTACGATTTCTGGTTAAAAGATTGGTATGGTGTTGACCCAGCTGATGGTGCTGCTTTATATTATGCAGATAATACACTTGCAACTACAGGCATTCGCATTGTTGGTGCTGATACCCTAACAACTTCACAAGCAAATGGTAAATATAAATACCTTGGTACTGCAATTCCCGATTTCTTCGGAAGCGTAACTAACACTATTTCTTATAAGCAATTTGAACTGAACTTTATGTTCACCTATCAAATTGGCGGAAGTGTATTAGACTATAACTATGCCGGAATTATGAGCTCAGGAAACTATGGTGGTTCAATCCATGTGGATATGCTGGACCGTTGGCAAAAACCCGGTGACATTACAAATGTACCTCGTATGGACGGTGCAAAAACTACTGATTTCGGTGCAACATCCGACAGATGGTTATTTGATGCTTCCTATTTAAACCTTCGCTCATTGCAAATTTCTTATAATCTTCCTAGCCAATTGGCTAATAACTGGGGTGTAAAACGTGCCCGTGCTTATATAAGTGGAGAAAACCTATTTATGTTAAGTGCTCTAAAAGGAATGGATGTTCAGCAAACGTTTAGTGGAACAACATCAAATGTTTATACTCCATCTCGCGTTCTTACATTTGGTCTTAATGTTACATTATAAAATTGATAAAGATGAAAAAAATAGTATATAGTTTTATTGCATTTCTTGCTCTTGCAGTTAGTATAAGCTCGTGCAAGAAAGATTACCTAGATACAGTTCCTACATCTGCTGTTTCGGCTGATGTTGTGACTGCCTCGGCCGATAATATGCTTTTGGCATTAAATGGTATTCATCGTTCTATGTATATCCGTTACAATTCTCAAGGAGAAGGCGGATATGGTGGAATTATGATCATTAATGATATGTTGGGTGAAGATTTGGTAATGACCGAAGCCGGTAACGGTTGGTATAACAATATCTACAAATGGGCTGACCATAGAAATCCTACCGATGGTGATTTATTATATCCATGGAGAGTTTATTACAGAATTATAGCTAATGCCAACGTATTAATTAATGGTTCTGGAGCTGCTACCGGCGATCCGGCTAAAATTAAAGCCATTGTTGGACAAGCATTGGTTTATCGTGCGTGGGCACATTTTCAATTGGTTCAGCTTTATGCTAAACGCTATAACACAGGTGGTGGCAATACACAATTAGGTGTTCCAATTATGCTTGAAAACACTACTGCCGGCCTTGCCCGTAGCACAGTTGAAGAAGTTTATACAGCTATTAATACTGATTTGGCTTCTGCCGTAACTAATCTAACAGGTTATGTACGTCCAAATAAATCACATTTCAGCGTTGAAGTTGTAAAAGGTATCCAGGCACGTGTTGCCTTAACTCAGGGTAAATATGCCGAAGCTGCAACCTTAGCAGCTGCTGCCCGCACAGGTTTTGCATTAATGAATGCAGCTACTTATAAGCTTGGTTTTAACGATTATAAAGTTAGTGAATGGATGTGGGGAAGCAATTTGATTGAAGACCAAACCACTTATTTTGCTCACTTTGGCGCTTATATGTCAAGAAACTTTAGTTCAACCAATATCCGTACTAATCCAAAAGCAATGAATTCATTATTATTTAATGCATTACCTGCTACGGATGCCCGCAGACAATTGGTAAGTGCAACCGGTAATGACCATGTGTTCCCAGCAGGATATACGGCTATGACATCTTCATTTTTGAAGAGGCCATATACTTCTCAAAAATTCTTAGCTTATGGACCAAGCGATAGCCGCATGGATGTTCCATATATGCGTTCAGGTGAGATGTACTTGATTGAGGCTGAAGCAAAAGCCCGTCTTGCAGCACAGGATGCAGCAGGTGCTCAACAAGCACTTTACGATTTAAACATCACCCGTGATCCTTCATATGTTAAATCGACTCTTACCGGACAGGCACTTATTGATCATATTATGATTTATCGTCGTGCTGAGCTTTGGGGTGAAGGTTTCCGTTTTAATGATTTAAAGCGTTTGAACTTGGCTCTTGACAGAACAGGTGCTAACCATAAAGACGCTTTAACCGCAGGATTATTCTCAGTTCCGGCAGGAGATATCCGTTGGGAATGGTTAATTCCACAATCTGAATTAGATGCAAATGAGTTAATGGTTCAAAATCCATTGTAATCCTTATTCTAAATTTTCAACTGGAGGCTGTTCAAATTGAGCAGCCTCTTTTTTATGCTTATTAAATAGATAAAATCAATTTCCTTTTTTATCTTTGAACATTAAAAACCAAACCGAAATGTAATTAGCCAAATTTCTACACCTATTTTATCGGTAGATTAATTGCGTTTTGAATCATTAATCAAAACTAAACAACATGAACAAATTAATTTTAGCTTTATTTTTTGTGCTTCCTTTTGGATTATTTGCACAAGTAGATTTAAATTATCAAACACCTCCAAAAGAAATTTTGGATCTGGCAAATAGTCCGCTAACGCCATCGGTAAGTATCGATAAGAACGGACAATGGATGATTTTGATTGAATATTCGGCATTCCAAAGTATTGAACAGCTTTCGGCAACAGAATATCGTCTGGCTGGTTTACGTATTAATCCTAAAAACAATGGATCGAGCCGGGCAAGATTTGCTGACAATATCATCCTTAAAAATGTGGCAAGTGGAGAAGAATTTGCAATTGCAGGCCTTCCTGAAAACAAACAAATTGCCTATGTCAGCTGGTCGCCCGATTACTCAAAAATTGCATTTACAAACACAACGGCAAAAACCATTGAGTTGTGGGTGATGGATGTTGCAACAAAAACGGCCATCCGTCTTGTTAAAAGCGGTCTTAACGATGCAATGAACGGAAGACCTTTTGATTGGTCGGCCGACGGGCAATCGTTAATCTGTTTATTCATAAATCCCGATAGAGGTGAGTTTCCAGACATAAGCGAAACTCCAAGCGGGCCAATTATTCAGGAAAATCTAGGAAGACAAGCACCTTCGAGAACGTATCAGGATTTATTAAAAAACAAGACAGACGAAGCGCTTTTTGATTATTTTACTTCCTCAATACTAGTAAAGGTTGATCTTTATGGAACAAGCAAATCTTTAACAAAAGCCGCTATATACAGCAGTTTTAATTTATCGCCCAATGGAGAATATATTTTGGCCCGAACTGTTCAGAAGCCCTACTCTTATCTTGTGCCCTATAACAGATTTCCGGCTAAACTTGAATTGCTCAGCAAATCAGGCGAATATATCAAAACGGTACAAGAACTACCTTTAATTGAAGAAATGCCTCAAGGATTTGATGCCAGTGAAACAGGTCCTCGCAGAGTTAGTTGGAGAAGCGATAAGGCTGCCAGTTTATTTTGGGCCGAAGCATTGGATGGAGGCGATCCGAAAAACGAAGTTGAATTCCGCGATGCTCTTTATACCACTGATTATCCATTTGATTTAGCCAATAAGAAACATATTGTTTCAACCGTTAACCGGATTGCCGGAGTAAATTGGGGAAACGACCAGATTGCCATTGTTAACGATCGTTGGCAAAAAAACAGAAATACAAAAACTTATCTTGTAAATCCTTCGATCAGTAACGAAAAACCAATTATTCTTTTCGACAGAAGTTCAGAAGAATTGTATTCAGATCCCGGTGATTTTGTTCAAAGCGAAAACGAATATGGCCGTAATGTATTGTTAATTAGCAATAAAAAATTCCTGTATCTTATCGGAGAAGGCTATTCTCCGGAAGGAAACCGCCCGTTTATTGATAAATTTGAATTTGGAAAAAAAACCAGCACAAGATTATGGCGCGCCGATGGCAAAGAAACTTATGAAAGCATTTCTGAAGTTTTAGATATCGATAAAGGATTGATAATCACCAATATTCAATCACTCACTAAAAACCCTCAATATTTCATCCGGAATATAAAATCAAAAGCTGCGCCCAATCAGATTACAAATTTTCCAAATCCGTATGAAAGCTTAATGGGTGTAAGTAAGGAGTTTGTTCAATACAAACGCACCGATGGTGTTGATTTGAGTGCAACCTTATATTTACCTGCAAATTACAACAAAGAAAAAGACGGCCCATTACCGGTTTTAATGTGGGCATATCCTCGTGAATACAAAGATCCAAATACAGCAAGTCAGGTTCGCACTTCTCCGCATCGCTTTATTCGCGTAAATTACGGTTCTCCAATTTTTTGGGTTACCCGAGGTTTCGCAATTATGGAAAATGCTGAATTCCCGATTATAGGAGAAGGCGATGAGGAACCAAACGACACATTTATTGAGCAATTGGTTGCCAATGCAAAAGCTGCAATTGATTATGTAGAAAAACTTGGAGTTGGCGATCCGAACCGTGTGGCAGTTGGCGGCCATTCGTATGGAGCATTTATGACAGCCAATTTACTTACTCATTCTGATTTATTTGCCGCCGGAATTGCCAGAAGCGGAGCCTATAACAGAACCCTGACACCTTTTGGTTTTCAAGCCGAAGAAAGAACGTATTGGCAAGCTCCCGAAATCTATAATGCCATGGGGCCATTTATGCATGCCGATAAAATGAAACATCCACTTCTGCTTATTCATGGTGTTGCCGACAATAATTCGGGAACATTCCCTTTACAAAGTGAGCGTTATTACAATGCCTTAAAAGGTCATGGTGCAACAGTAAGGTTGGTTATGTTACCTGCTGAAAGTCATGGTTATGCTGCAAAAGAAAATATTTTACACATGCTTTGGGAAACCGATAAATGGTTGATTAAATATGTAAAAAACAAAAAATAGTTATATGCCATACGTCTAAAATTAGTAAAGTTCGAATTTTGAACTTTGAGAAAAGGAAACTTCCAAAGGTTTCCTTTTTTCTTTTAGAATAAGTTTTGCCCAAAATGTTAAAAAATAAAACGTTTAATGCTTTTTGCTTTTCAGAAAACCAATAACGATTTTGTACCTTTGATTTTTGCTAAATTAAAGTGCATATTATGGATGTTTTAAAGCGGATTCGTTCTGGAATTGCATTAATCTATTTTTGCATTTTTCTGATTATGAATTCTTTTCAGGGTTTTTCTCAGCAAAGTTTAACTTCATTCCCTAGCGATGAGGCTCAATTTTTGAGTGCTTTTGAGCTATTTATGCAAGATTCTTCAAAAGAAAAACAAAAAGAAGTTGAAAGCTTTTTATTAGACTTCAGATCAAAATGGACTGGTAATTTTTTTTCACCCGAAATTAAATCTCAAATCTATTCCTTATCAAACAAAATGCTGGCGAAAAAATATTCAGCCCTACCGTATTTTCCTGATTTTTTTGGAGCATTAATCCATCTTTTAGAAAAAAACAAGAATGATAAGAATGCATTGGAATGGATTAAAGCAATTGATTATTATTTGGAAAAAAGAAATTTTCGTGAATTTTCAAGTTTGCTCAGGTCGTCTGATGTTCTATTTACACAAAAACTGATTTTTTCTGACAGAACTTTAAAATGGAAGGTAAGTTCGCCGGATTTTGTAATAAGACTCGAAAACGATACTTTAAAATATTTATATAATGCAACAGATTTGGCCTGCTATTCAAAAGGCGATAGCTCAATAATTAAAAACACAAGCGGAATTTACTTCCCCTTTTTTAATTATTGGAAAGGCAAAGGCGGCAAAATAGACTGGCAACGTGCTGAATTACATCCCGATAGTGTTTTTGCAGAGTTTAAGCTGTACTCAATTGCACTGAATAACTCCAAGTTTTCTGCCGATACTGTTTTATTTCAAAACAAACATTATTTCGACGAACAAATTCCGGGAAAACTCGAAGAGCAGGTATTGGCATCACGTCAAGGCAATAAGGCTATTTTTCCAAAATTTACTTCCTATGAAAAAAGATGGCGAATTGACAATATTTTCCCGGATTTGGATTTTACAGGAGGCATCGTATTCGCCGGCTCTCAATTACTTGGGTTTGGCGATGAAGTTACACCAGCTACAATCTCCATTAGAAGAAATGATACGGTTTTTGTAAATCTTCGTTCCAATAATTTCATATTTAACAAGAATCAGATTCGTTCGGAGTACACTTCATTTTCCATTTTGCACAAGACTGATTCTATATATCACAGTGGCCTTGCCATGAATTATACGAAAGAAAATAAATTGTTGTCGTTTTATAGAGAAGATCACGGATTAACAGCCAATCCGTTTTACGATACTTTCCATCAAATTGAAATGTATGTGGAAGCCGTTTATTGGAAAATGGACGAAAATCAGATTAATTTCGATATGGCTATAGGACGAACCAAAAGCCCTGCCCGCTTTGAATCTTCGAATTATTATTCTGAAAACAGGTTTTTCAGGCTCCAAGGAATTGATTCTGAAAACCCTTTGCAAAGTTTGAAACGTTATTACGAGCAACAAAATAAAAGCAAAATTGTTTACTTCGACGAATATGCAGAATATTTACGAATGCCATTGGAACAAACAAAATTACTCTTGCTTAGCCTGGCACATCAGGGATTTTTACTTTATGACGCGACCTATGGAAGAGCAATTTTAGGCGATAAAATTGACTTTTATCTGAAGGCAAATTTAGGTGAAACTGATTCTGACGTGATTCGTTTTGAATCAAGGCCACATGCAAACGAACCAAATGCAACATTACGTATAAGCGATTTCGGGCTTCAAATAAACGGATTGGATAGAATTATACTAAGCGATTCTCAAAATTTAGTTATCGAACCTAAAAACAGAAATATTGTT
>JAZDJM010000001.1:0-9161 GCA_043804305.1 Bacteroidota bacterium | reverse complement strand
ATTATCTTTTCTCATTAATAAATATCTTTCAAGAAAATTATAAAAACATTGAATTTTTGATAATTATATTCTATATTTGTAGAATAGAATATATGAATGTAGAATGGAAACACTTTCCAAAACTGAATTAGCTATTATGGAATACATTTGGAGACTGGAAAAATGTTTTCTTAATGATTTAATTTCCATCTTACCTAAGCCGAAACCCGCTAAAACAACTTTAGCCACACTTTTAAAAAGAATGCAGAACAAAAATTTTGTCGGATATACTACTTATGGGAATTCAAGACAGTATTATGCTCTTATTTCAAAAGAAGATTATTTTGCTAAAACGTTTAAATCAATCGTATCCATACATTTTCAAGATTCATATAAAGAATTTGGGCTTTTTTTTGCTGAGAATGCAAATCTAAATTTGAGCGAATTGGTAGAATTAAAATCTGCTTTAGAATCTGAAATTGAAAAATTTAAAAACAGTGAAGCTGTATTTTATTAGCATAAAAAAAGGGAAACCTTCACAGTTTCCCTTAAGCATATTCTAATTAGTTTTATTTCAGCCATTTATCCAGCCAGGCAAAAAAGTTTCTTTGCCATAAGATTCCATTTTGTGGATGAAGTATCCAGTGATTTTCATCAGGGAAATAGAGATATTCGGCAGGTATTCCCCTTAAAAGAGCAGCATTAAATGCACTCATTCCTTGAGAAGCAACAATCCGATAGTCGAGTTCGCTGTGAATGACTAGGATAGGAGTGTCCCAGTTTTGAACAAATTTATGGGGCGAATTTGCATATGATCTTTGAGCTATTGCATTATTTTTATCCCAGAAAGGGCCGCCTAAATCCCAGTTTACAAACCACATTTCTTCTGTTTCAAGATATTGGGCTTCCAGATTAAACATTCCATCATGCGAAATAAAAGCCTTAAACCGTTTGTTATGATTTCCGGCCAGCCAGTACACTGAGAAACCACCATAACTTGCTCCAACGGCACCCAATCGGTTTTCATCTACCCATTTTTCCTGACTTACATTATCAATAGCGCTTAAGTAATCTTTCATATTTTGGCCACCATAATCGCCACTGATTTGCTCAAGCCATTCCTGCCCAAAACCGGGTAATCCCCTTCTGTTTGGTGCAACAATCACATAATCGTTGGCTGCCATCATTTGAAAATTCCAACGGTACGACCAGAATTGACTTACAGTCCCTTGCGGTCCTCCTTGACAATACAATAAGGCAGGATAGGTTTTGTTTTCATCAAAATGAGGGGGAAGAATTACCCAAACCAGCATTTGTTTATTATCCGTGGTATTTACCCAACGTTTGGTTACTTCTCCAAATGTTAGTTGATCGAGTAAATGTTTGTTCTCAAAAGACAATTCCGTGGCTTCGCCGCTTAGTGGATTTACGGAATAAATTTCCTGCGGTTTTGACATGGAAACTTTTGTAGCAATTAATCGTTCGCCTGCATCAACAACTGAATGATAATCGTGGATGCCTTCAGTAATTTTTGTAATAGTTCCGCTTTCAATATCCAAACGGTAAATTTCTTCAGTGGCATGCCAATCGCTAATAAAATAGATTGATTTTCCATCAACGGACCAACTTAATCCGTTGGCATTCTGATCAAAATTTTTAGTGTAATATTTTTTCTCCCCGCTTGATAAATTCATAACCATCAATCTGGATTTATCAGATTCATAACCATCGCGCTCCATACTTTCCCAGGCCAATAAACTTCCATCAGGTGAAAAAGATGGATTTACATCATAGCCCATCATTCCTTCAGTTAAATTTATAGTTTCTCCAGATTCAATGCTATACGAATACAAATCGGAATTGGTGCTTAAAGAATAGGCCATTCCTTCGAGTTTGCGAGAAGTGTAAATAATGTTTTTACTATCAGGCGACCATGCAATTTGTTCAGTTCCGCCAAAAGGTTTTACGGGAGCATCCCAGGCTTCACCTTCCATAATATCTTTAGCTTCACCCAGGCTGCCTTTTTCATAAGAGGCAATAAAAATGTGGGAGAATGAATCTACCCATCCGTCCCAATGGCGATACATCAAATCACTCATTAGCCTTCCGGTAGTTTTATCTAAATCAGGATGAGCATCTTTGATGGTTTTATTTACTTTCACTTCTTTGGTAAATAAAACTTTCGACATATCAGGTGCATACATAAAGCCGGAGATTCCATCGTCAATAGTTGAAACCTGACGCGGATTTGTGCCATCTGCATCCATTTCCCACAATTGCATGCTTCCTGATGCTGCGCTCAGGTATCCAATCCGTTGTCCATCTGGACGCCAAACTGCTCCATATTCACCACTGGCTGTGGCTGTAATTTGAAGTTGATTTCTGCCATCAATATCCATCAAAAATAATTCACGATTACTTTTGTCTTCTTTTACGGAATAATAAGTAACTCCATAAAGAATTTTCGTTTTATCAGGCGATACCTGAACCTCGCTAATACGGCCAAATGCCCAAAGGATTTCTGGAGTCATAATATCCGACTCCAATTCAAGCATATGCTTGCCAATAATGTTTTGTACTTCTTTTACCGGTTTTTCTTTACAAGATGAAAAAGAAAATAGTAATAAAGCACTTAAAATTATACTCAAATGTTTCATTTTATGGTATTTATTGTGTTAATAAAAAAAATATTCAAAAAAGCTAAGTTAATAAATTTGACTGTTTATTTTGAAAACTTGGCAAGATGAAAAGCACCTAAGCGGTTATTTTAGAAATTGAATAATTAGTTGGGCTGCTTTTTCTGATGCACCACCTTCACCAAGTTTGGATTTTAAAAGACCATAGTCGGCTAAAATTCTGCTGGTATACTCTTCGATAGTTAAAATATTGTTCAATTCATTTTTTAAATTATATATATTTAAATCGTTTTGTATCAATTCTTTAACAACTTCTTTGTTCATTATCAGATTAACCAGAGAAATGTAGGGAATATCAATTATTCGCCTCGCTATTTGGTAGGAGATTTGACTTCCTTTATAACAAACCACTTCGGGAATGTTTAATAATGCAGTTTCGAGCGTGGCAGTTCCTGAGGTTACCAATGCAGCTTTCGAAGCAAGTAATAATTTTTGCGTTTTATTCATTACCAGCATCGCTTTTTTATCTGCAATAATTTTTAGATAAAAACTCTTTTCGATTGAAGGCGCTCCTGCAATAACAAACTGATAATCCGGGAAATAATCAGTAATGCTTAACATGGTTTTCAGCATTTTCTCTATTTCCTGCTTTCTGCTTCCGGGTAAAAGAGCGATTATCGGTTTGTCGCTCAATCCGTTTTCATTTCTAAAAGAAATTTCATCATTTAATTCGGTTGGAAGTGCATCCAAGAGAGGATGACCAACGAATTCAACCTGAAAATCGTATTTTGCATAGAAGTCCTTTTCAAAAGGAAGAATAACCAACATTTTATCTACATATTTTTTTATGTCGTAAACACGTGATTTTTTCCATGCCCAGATTTGAGGCGAAATATAATAAACAACTTTAAAGTTATTTTGATGAGCAAACTTCGCAATTCGCAAATTAAATCCCGGATAATCCACCAAAATTACAAGGTCGGGTTTCCATTTGATAATATCCGTTTTACACAAACGAAAGTTTTTGAGAATTGTCGGAAGATTTGAAACCACCTCCGAAAATCCCATAAAAGCCAAATCGCGATAATGCTTTACCAGATTAGCTCCTTGGTCTTGCATCAAATCTCCGCCCCATGCACGAATTTCTGCATAAGAATCTTTTCTTTTAAGTTCCTTAATTAGATTAGCAGCGTGCAAATCGCCTGAAGCTTCTCCGGCAATAATATAATACTTCATAAATTTTAGTATCGAATTCTGAATGAATTAATCTGTACCAATATTCGTTTCCAGATATTTTAGATTATCGATTTGATCATAGGCCGTTAAATCAATTTTTACGGGAACAACAGAAGCATATCCGTTTTTCATTGCATTAACATCGTTTTCGTGGCCATTATCCAAATATTCAAATTTGCCGGTTAGCCAATGGTAATCTTTACCTCTTGGATCTGTCCTGGTATCAAATTCTTCTTTCCAGCGTGCATTGGCCTGTCGGGTTACCTGAATGCCTTTAATTTCCTTCTCAACCGGGAGATTAACATTTAAGCAAATTCCGTCTGGTAGTCTGTTTTGCAGAATGTTTTTTGCAATGTGTCTAATAATATTTCGTGCCGGTTCAAAATCGAGATGGTGGCTAAAGTCGTTCATCGAAAAGCCGACTGATGGAATTCTGTCGATACAACCTTCGATTACAGCAGCCATTGTGCCTGAATAAACGATATTGATTGATGCGTTTGAGCCGTGATTGACACCTGATACTAATAAATCGGGAAGGTCTTTAATAACCACCTGTTCTCCTAATTTAACACAATCTACCGGAGTTCCGTTGCATGAATATTCCTGATAATCAGTCTCATGAATACGTTTTTTTAAACGTAATGGGGTTTGAACCGTAATGGCATGTCCCATTCCTGATTGAGGGCTATCGGGCGCAACGACAACAATATTTCCTAAATCGCGCATGGCGTCAATCAAGAAACGTATGCCTTGTGCATCTATGCCGTCATCATTTGTGATGAGTATGGTTGGTTTTTTTTTCATCTGATACTGGTTTTTTCAACGACTTCAGTAACTCCACCTGATACGATAAATTTCATAACTTCAGTGCTTTGTAAATCAATTGGAATGATATTTTCTTTGGGTACGATAATAACTGTGCCCATAATACCATAGGAATAAGGCAAATATACGACTACCTGATCTTTGTTAATTCCCATTTCTGCAACTCCGTCTTTTCGTGTAATAAAGCCAATTCTCAACATTCCATTCGTATCCATCTTTATTAAAACGGGTTCGTTAAATTTCTTTTTTCCGCCAACAAATGCTGACAACAAATCCTGTACTGCGCTGTAGATATCCTTAATTAAAGGTGCACGATTAATCAATAACTCCAAATATTGCAGCAAGGGTTTAAACAAAAATGTTGATCCTATTATTCCAACAAATGTGATAAGAAGAATTATAATCAGTAATCCTAATCCCGGAATCTGAAAACCGATGTACTTTTCTTCAAGAGGAGCAGTAATATTATCCACATAAATTAACATGGAAGCAATGATGTAAATTGTTATTGTAATTGGAACCAGGTAGAGTAAACCTTGTCCAAAATATTTTATTAAAATTTTCCAGAATTTATTCATTATAGGGTTGATTTGTTTTTATTTGAATAGCTCAAAAGTACACAATTCTGCGTAAACCTTATGCACGGGTAAGCCCATTACATTAAAATAAGAACCCTTAATTTTTTCAATGCCAATTTTTCCAATCCATTCTTGAATTCCATATGCACCAGCCTTGTCGAAAGGTTGAAAGTGTTCAATGTAGTAATCTATTTCACTCATATCTAGTTTCTTAAAGCTAACTTCAGTTATAGCATAGAACGATTTAAGATTTTGTTTCGAACGTAGTGTAAATGCACTTATCACTTCGTGCGATTTTCCGGAGAGTAAATTAAGCATTTGTATAGCTTCGCTTTTATTGGCAGGTTTGCCAAGCAAATGATTGTTTAAACTTACAACGGTATCAGCCGTAATCAAAATACTATTCTCTTTAAAATCTTTTTCAGGAAAGACACTGGCTTTAAGTTCACTTAAATAAACAGCTGTTTCTATTGCTGATAGATTTTCAGGAAAAACTTCTTCAACATCAATTGTATATAAACTGAAATTTAGGCCAATTTCCTTAAGTAATTGAATTCTTCGGGGCGATTGAGAACCTACTATGCTATCCCTATGGTTGAAGCCTTGATTCATTTTTATATTTTTAAAATTGTAATGAAAGGATTTGCATGCTTAGTATTCCCGCAAGCATAATTATCTTTGAGAGTGAGCTCAGATGATGAAAATCTTTTTTGGAGATGGCTTTCCTGGCCGAAAATTCAAAATAAACTATCGGGATAATGAGCGCTGCGATTGAATAAATTGTGAAAAAATACCAATTCATTTTAAAGCTGTAAAAAATAAAGGCCATTACTGCCAGTAGAAGCACACTATTAATAATGCGGGCTAAACTTGTTGCTTTTTTGATGCCATAAACAATTGGAAAAGTTTGCAGGCCAAAAACCTTGTCGCCATTTATATCTTCAATATCTTTTATAATTTCACGTATAAAATTACTAATGAATGCAAAAGAAGTGTAAATCAAGGTGAGTTTCAATATGAAAACAAGTTGTTTTTGCATGTCCGACAATAGAATTGGTTGGTCAATAATAGCAACTAAATTGTATAAATAGACAATAAAAACGCTCAGGGCAGTTAATAATGCTACAATAAGATTTCCGACTAAAAGTTGTTTCTTAAAAGTAGTTGTATATTTTTGAAGCAGTAGGATAATAATTAACTGAATAAGAGCCAGTTGTATCATGTTTACTAGATAGGCCAGAAGTACTGCCAATAGTAAGCCAATGGCATTAAAAATCCAGGCGATGATGGATGCCGTTTTAGCTGATAGTGTAGTTTCGATTAAGGTTTTTTCGGGTTTGTTCAATTTATCAATCTGAATATCAGCCAAATCGTTAAGAATATTTCCGGCAGCGGCAATCAGAATTGTTGATAAAACCAGCATTAGGAACTGAAAATTTGAAAAAGGTAAATCAATTGTGTTTGCCAGTATTTTAATAATTAAAAATTGGATAAAGGATTGAGATAGAATTATAACCACTAAATTTTGCCAGCGTATCAGTCGAAAAAATGCACCTAATAAATTCATTATTTAATTTTTACCAATGAAAAGCTTCGCCATCCATCCATTTGCCCTGAATTTTCATTACCTGTTGAACGATATCTCTTACGGCACCTTTTCCTCCTTCTTTGTGTGAGATGTAATCAGAAATACTTTTAATTTCTTCAACAGCATCTTCCGGGCAGGTAGCCACACCAACTTCCTGCATAATCTGAAAATCAGGAATATCGTCGCCCATATATAAAACCTGTTCTTTTTTTAGATTTTTGTCGGCTAAATATTGATGAAAAACACCAACTTTATCTTTAACCCCTAAGTGAACATCCTGAATATTAAGTGCTTCCAGCCTTTTGGTCATTGTTGCTGATTTGCCGCCGGAAATTACCGCCACATTAAATCCTTTTTTTACGGCCAATTGCAGTGCATATCCGTCTTTAACATTTGCGGCCCTCATCATTTCACCATCTGATGAAGGATATACAGTTCCGTCGGTAAGCACGCCATCGTAGTCGAAAATAAGTGTAGTAATATGTTTTAACTTTTCTTTGTAGTTCATATTTATATTTTTTGTTTTTCTAATTTGATTACTAATTAGTTGATAAAGATTCCGATAATCCTGATGATTTTCTAAAAGTGACAAATGCGTATTTAAAATTTTAATGTCGTTTCGGGCTGCCGGACCAGTTTGCGCTTCTTTTGGCGATAATGAATTTAGTTTTTCCACTGTTTCTTTAATAAGTGGTTTTAAGATTTCAAAATTTAAATCGGCATCACTTACCAAATCCGAAGCAATATGAAACATATAATTTGAAAAATTACATGCAAAAACTGCTGCCACATGCAATTGTTTTCGTTGTGCTGAGTCAATGACCAAAGTATTTGAACTTAATTTTCCGGCCAATTCTTTAATCAGTTGCAAAACGCTTTCGTTTTTACTTTCGAGCAGGATTGGGATTCTAGAAAAGTCGAGAGTTTTTGCT
Source organism: Bacteroidota bacterium (assembly GCA_043804305.1). Lineage (GTDB taxonomy): Bacteria > Bacteroidota > Bacteroidia > Bacteroidales > UBA12170 > UBA12170. Next base: position 1,387 of record JAZDJM010000001.1, on the reverse strand, counting down.
TTTGAAAAAGTTTGAAGTGGATAAAAAACCGCTGTTTTTGTATGGTTTGATGGGAAAACATTCAAAGAAATACTGCCAGAAGTATGCATTAGGATACCGTTAAAACTGCTTAACTTTTCAACCACTTCTTCAAGCGCTGAATCAGAAACAGCCAGAATACATGCGTCGGCATTTTGGGGAATATTATCTAAATCTGGAATGATTTTTACTTTCAATTCCTGAGCTAAGATTTGTGCGTTTTTCTCGCTACGACTGTATATACCGCATATCTCCATACCTGCATTCAGAATTGCTTTCGACAAATGTGTAGCTACATTTCCCGAACCGATAATTACGAATTTGCGAATTGAATGCATGTGAAGGTTTTTTACAAAAATACAAGAATTCCGGCTATTGCTTTTACAAAATATGAATTGCTTTTTCTTTTTGTGAAATTTAGATACTTTTGACAAATAGATTGATGTTATGACAGAAAGAATTGCAATTATCGGAGGTTCAGGCCTCGAGAAACTAGAACTTCAAAACAATGCCGAAAAAATTGAAATTGAAACGCCTTATGGCAAACCGTCTTCAGTCATTTTTAAATCTGTTTTTTCGCATGTGGAGGTGTATTTTCTTTCCCGTCATGGATTAAAACATGAATATTCGCCAACGCAAGTAAATTACAGAGCCAATATTTGGGCATTGAATAAATTGGGCTGTACAAAAATAATTGCTACAACTGCAGTTGGAAGCTTACGTCAGGAGATAGAACCGGGCCACTTGGTTTTTCCGGATCAGTTTATTGATTTTACCCGCTTTAGAAAAAATACATTTTTTGAAGATTTCAGTCGTGGAGAAATCATTCACAGCCCGATGGCTGATCCTTTTGATAAAGAAATCGTGAAAAAACTTTGTGAAATAACTTCAAATCTGAATATTGATTTTCATCCAAAAGGAACCGTTATTACTATTGAAGGCCCGCGCTTCTCAACCCGCGCAGAAAGTTTTATGTTCAGAAGCTGGGGTGCGGATTTAATTAATATGAGTACAGCATCAGAAGCTATACTGGCCAACGAATTGAAAATTCCGTATGCCGCAATTGCAATGAGTACTGATTATGATTGTTGGAGAAACGAGGAAGAATCAGTAAGTATTGAAGCAATTTTTGAAGTATTTAAAGCCAATGCCACAAAAGTTGTTGAATTGATTAAGGCTTATATTTTAAGCTATTCGTAGATTTGTGCAGAAATAAACCATATTTCACTTGATTCCGGGCTTATCCATGTATTAATTTTATATTGAAATATTTTTATAGGCTAACTTGGATATTCCCAATCTGCTAAATGGGTATTTTTTTTAAAAAATACGGAAGATATAAAAAACCAAAAAGAAATGTGTGATGGTA